>NZ_JBXWPF010000002.1:0-286123 GCF_059611265.1 Ruegeria sp. CDSA241 | reverse complement strand
GTTAAAAGCAACGTGAACAGCAAACGCTGCATTGCTGGGTTATACTTGACCGGGACGCTTTCGATCAGTTCGGACAGGCGTTGGGGATCGCTGTTCTGCCACATGTCGACAGGCAATCCTGTGACAGTCGAAGCAACCAGGCCCAGGGGTTGTGACAATGCCTGAAGTGGGGTCACAAGAACATCGGGCTGACCGCCGGGCTGCGCCACGGGTGGCTCAAGCAAAACCGTCCCCGGAAGGTTTTCCGGAGGATTGGCCAGCCATTCGATAACAGAAAGGGGTTCCTGCTGCGCCTGCGCTGTTCCTGCAAGAAACAGTGCAACCACCGCCACTTTATTCGACATTCAGTATTACCGGCTCCCTGACCTCGCTTTGCGGCGCAGAGAAATCTGCACCAAAAAACTCACCCAGGTAGACATATCCCACCAGCCCGATGAAACACAGGCAAATCAGATATATCAGGAACTTGATCAGACGGCCCATGGTCAAACGCTGCCTCAATTTTCTCTTTTGCCCAAGTTATAACTGGCATTTTTCCTAAGATCACGTCATTCACGATGAAATGAGCGAAATTAAGCATAACACCCATGCGGCATCTGCCGTTTCGGACTATACACTGCACAAAACAGTGGTGCTTGTAGGTATGATGGGGGCCGGAAAGACCGCCGTAGGCCGCGCTTTGGCCGCTCGGTTGGGGGTTCCTTTCCTCGATAGCGATGCCGAAATCGAATCAGCGGCCAACATGACCATCCCCGAGATATTCGAGCGTGATGGCGAAGCCTTTTTTCGCAGCAAGGAAAGCCAGGTCATCGGGCGGCTTTTGGTCGAGGAAAAAGGTATCCTTTCTACCGGCGGCGGTGCCTTTATGACCGAACAAAACCGCGACATGATCACTCAACGCGGGGTGTCCGTTTGGTTGCGCGCCGATTTGGGTGTGTTGTGGAACCGCGTTCGCCACAAGGATACGCGCCCGCTTTTGCGCACCGAAAACCCGTTCGCGACCCTTCGTGCATTGTACGATCAGCGTGTTCCGATCTATGAACGCGCCGATCTGGCGGTTTCGTCCGACGGGGATGTCTCGATTGAAGATATGGTAGAGCGTGTCGTCAAAGCTCTGATGACGCGACCTGATGTTTTGGAACGGAAATAGATGCACCAAACCGTACATGTTGAGCTTGGGGATCGGTCCTATGATGTTGAGATCGGCCCCGATCTGCTGATGCAGGCCGGTCAGCGCATAGCGCCTTTGCTGCCGCGACCCAAAGTAGCGGTTCTGACCGATGAAAACGTGGCGAGCCTGCATCTTGACGCGTTGCGGGATGGGTTGGCCAGCGCAGGGATCGAAATGTCCGCATTGGCGCTGCCCGCGGGCGAAGCCACCAAAAGCTGGCCGCATTTTGAGCGTGCAGTCGAATGGCTGTTGGCCGAGAAAATCGAGCGGCGTGATGTGGTGGTTGCGTTCGGAGGTGGGGTTATAGGTGATCTCGCCGGATTTGCCGCGGCCGTTTTGCGCCGGGGCGTACGGTTTGTTCAGATACCAACTTCGCTGCTAGCGCAGGTCGACAGTTCGGTCGGCGGCAAAACCGGGATCAACGCACCGCAGGGCAAGAACCTGATTGGCGCATTTCATCAACCCTCACTGGTGCTGGCGGATACTTCGGTTCTGGGCACAATGACCGACAGGGATTTCCTGTCCGGTTATGGTGAGGTCGTAAAATACGGGCTGTTGGGGGATGCAGCATTCTTTGAATGGCTCGAGGGCAATGGCCCCGATGTCTCGGGCGGGGATATGGCCGCGCGGGTTCGGGCCGTCACCCGATCCGTTCAGATGAAAGCCGACATCGTCGCTCGTGATGAGACCGAGCAGGGGGATCGCGCCCTGCTGAATCTCGGGCATACGTTCTGTCATGCGCTTGAGGCTGCGACCGGGTATTCTGATCGTTTGCTGCATGGTGAAGGCGTTGCGATTGGATGCGCACTGGCATTCGAACTGTCGGCGCGACTTGGTTTATGTTCGCAAGAGGACCCAAGCCGGGTTCGGGCACATCTGCATGCGATGGGCATGAAAACCGACATTTCCGATATCCACGGGGATTTGCCCGACGCCGAAGCGCTGGTCGAGCTGATGGCGCAGGACAAGAAGGTTATCGATGGCCAACTGCGTTTCATTCTAGCCCGAGGCATCGGGCAGGCATTTGTCACGTCGGATGTTCCGCGGGATGCGGTTTTGAGTGTCCTCAAGGACGCGCTGGGTTGATCAACGTCCGCGAATGATCATTAACTCGCCAATATTTTCACGGGTAATATAGCCGACCATTTGATCTGACCGCGTGCAGACGGCAACTGCGGGGGCACCCCCGTGGAACTGTTTCAGAACCGCTTCCAATCCGCTGCTCAGGGTCACTGTCGGGATATCCTCAACCATGATTGAACTGGCCAATTCTGACCGGGGAATATCTTTGGCGAGAGCAGCAAACAGCCGGTCGCGCGTGACAAAGCCCTGCAGTTTCCCTGTTGCATCCAACAATGGAAATTCATGCTGAGTGGTGTGAATGACCGCTTGAGCGGCGGTCGCAAGCGTGTCGCTTGGCGATAGGGCGTGAAACTCGGTGATCATGGCGTCGCGGGCCAGAACCTGACGCGCCACTGATCGCATTGCGACGTCCTGGCTTTCTGCATTGGCGGCAACGAATACAAAAACCGCGATCAGAACCAACAACGGATTGCCTGTGCTTAGCCCCAGAAACCCCAATCCTACCGCCACTATCTGACCGGCAAATGCGGCAATGCGCGTGGCCTTGACCCGATCCATCCTCAGGCAGAGCAGTGCGCGAAAAACGCGTCCACCATCCATCGGGAATGCGGGGATGAGATTAAAGGCAGCCAGAAGAAGGTTCACATAGGCGAGGCGGTTCAATAGCCCGGTCTCGGGTGAATCAATATTGGCGAGTGTTTCAAATGGCATTCCTGCGCCCAAAAAGACGAGGATGATCCAGATGACGACGTTTACCGCAGGACCGGCCAAAGCCACCGATACCTCTTGCATGGGGTTCTCTGGCATCCGTTCCAATCGGGCAAGACCGCCGATCGGCAATAAAGTAATGTCCGGAGTTTTTATGCCATAGCGCCGCGCCATCAGCGCATGACCAAACTCATGCGCGACCACACATGCAAAAAGGGCAAGCACGAAAATCAGATTCCCGATCGCGGCCTGCATCCCTCCGGTAGAATAGGCAGCGAATCCAACCCATGCCAACAAGAGGAAAAAGGTGACATGGACCTTCAGTTCCGACCCCAAAAGTCGGCCGAGCGAGAAGGACCATGTCATGATGTGTCTCCGGTGTGCCTAGAACGGAATCTCGTCGTCGTCTATTCCACCAGATGCGGGTGCCGGGGCGCTGGATTGTCCGCCATAGGGGTCACCATAGCCACCACCTGCCTGGCCGCCACCGTAACCGCCGGATTGACCACCGCCACCGCCTTCTCCACGCGCATCCAGCAAAGTCAGCTCGCCGCGATAGGGGCGCAAAACCACCTCAGTGCTATAGCGGTCCTGACCGGACTGATCCTGCCACTTGCGGGTTTCCAGCTGACCTTCGATATAAACTTTGCTGCCCTTGCGCAGATATTGCTCGGCAATGCGGGCCAATGGTTCTGAAAAAATCGCGACCGAGTGCCATTCTGTCCGCTCGCGGCGTTCGCCGGTGTTGCGGTCTTTCCAGGTCTCGGAAGTGGCGATGCGCAGATTGCAGACCTTGCCACCGTTCTGGAACGACCGTACCTCGGGATCACGCCCCAGATTTCCCACCAGAATGACCTTGTTGACAGAACCCGCCATGTATTTCCCCGTTCTTAACTGACTTGAGTGCGCCCGAATCTGGCGCTGTGTATTTCTGAGACCCTATACGCCCTGAACCATGGTTGGAACATGGATCATGAGAAATGAACTGGTCGGGAGTTTGCACATAGAAAATTTACCATGCTTTCATTATTGGCTGAAATACATATACTCACTCGGGTTCGTGACAGTGCGGGACAGGCATTAATGCGTTTCAGATTTTGTTTTTTATCGGTTCTATGCTTTGCGTTGACCTGTGGACTCGCTGCGGCGGATACGCTGTCGACCAAAAGCCGTAAGGACATCTTTCTGAAGCAATCCAAATATTTGGACGGCCGTGCGGCCACCCAGTACCGCGATTCAGATCGGTTGAAGCCTAAGACGCCTCAACCACAATTCAGTAAGCGATATTCCGGCAACTATCGGGGTGAGTACCTGACGATGGCGCGGCAAGCGGCTCGTAAACACGCTGTTCCCGAAGAGCTGTTCCTGCGCCTTGTTCAGCAGGAAAGTGGATGGAATCCGCATGCCGTGTCACATAAAGGCGCGTTGGGTCTGGCCCAGTTGATGCCCGGGACCGCGCAATTATTGGGCGTGAACCCGCGCGACCCGAAACAGAATCTTGAAGGTGGGGCCAGGTATCTGTCCTGGCAATACCGCAAGTTCAAATCCTGGCGGCTTGCGCTGGCCGCCTATAACGCCGGACCTCAGGCTGTTGAAAAACACGGCGGCGTACCACCCTACAAGGAAACCCAGAATTACGTGAAGGTGATTTGGGGCGGTTAGGCCACCCGATGAATTGCCGGATCAACAGGTGATGCGGCTTGGCCAAATTAGCGCGTTCAGTGACAGGCTGCTTGCGGTCGTGTCGCTTAATTAGGGCGCCGGAACCACCTTACCGACGCCCTTGTTGCGTACCCAATCCCATTACTCAGCGGCGATTTTTATGACGGGTTCCATACGTGCCAGGATGTCGTCTGCCAGATGGCATTTGACCTGATGACCGTCTGCCAGGGTTTTCACGGGTGGGACATCTCTTTCGCAAAGACCGTTGGGGACTTCGGACTTCCAGCGACAGCGGGTCTGAAACGGACAGCCAGGAGGCGGGTTCATCGCTGATGGGATGTCGCCTTCCAAGACGATGTGCTGCTTCTCGACCGAGGTATCGGCGATGGGGACTGCGCTCAGCAGGGCTTCTGTATAGGGGTGATAGGGCGGCGCAAACACCTGATCAGTGGTGCCCAGCTCGACCACATGGCCCAGATACATCACCATCACCCGGTCGCTGAGATAGCGCACGATCGACAGGTCGTGGCTGATGAACAGCAGTGTGGTTTTGTGCTCGCGTTGGATCTCCATCAGCAGGTCGGTTACCGCCGCCTGCACCGATACATCCAGCGCCGAGACCGGCTCATCCGCCACCACGATCCGCGCATCCCCGGCAAAGGCCCGGGCGATGCCGACACGCTGTTTCTGACCACCCGACAGCTGTCGAGGCATCCGCTCGGCAAAGGCGCGGGGCAGTTTCACCAAGTCCAACAGTTCGAGCATCCGCTTCTTGCGCTCGGCTTCGGACTTACCGACGCCAAAGATTTCCAGAGCGCGGATGATCTGACGGCCCACGGTCATCGAAGGATTCAACGTGTCGAATGGATTCTGGAACACCATCTGAACCTCGCCCACCGTCTTGGCGTCGCGCTCTTCGATGGGCACGTCCTCGATATTGCGGTTGTCCAACAGGATCTGCCCGTCCGTGGCCGTCTCCAACCCCATAAGAACTTTGGCAAAGGTGGATTTGCCGCAGCCGGATTCGCCCACAATGGCGAGTGTCTCGGATTCATGCGCCTCAAAGCTCAGCGTTTCGTTGGCTTTGACTACCTTAGCTTCGCCGCCGCCGAACAGTGCATTTGCCGCAACCTCATAGTATTTCTTGAGATTTTCCATCTTTAGAACAACGCGGCCAATCTCACCTTTTTCCTTTTGGTCGGCCAGGGTGATGGGCGCGTTCCAGTCGATCTCCTGAAATTTCAGACAGCGGGTATGATGCCGGTCATTGCCTGGCACGGCCTCCATCAGAATGTTCTGCGCGTCACAGCGACCTTCCTCGAAATAGTCGCAGCGTGGGCCAAAGTTGCAGCCCGGAGGGCGCTCATGGGGCAGGGGGAAATTGCCCGGAATGGCCACCAGCGGGCGCGCGTTCTTGTCCGCACCCGGCAGTGGAATCGACCGGAAGAGCGCCTGCGTATAGGGGTGCTGCATTTCGTCGAACACATCCTTGATTGAGCCGCGCTCGACCGCTTCGCCGGAATACATCACGCACAGCCGGTCGCAGGTTTCCAGCACCAGCCCCAGATTGTGGCTGATGAACAGCATAGAGGTGCCGTATTTCTTGCCCAGATCCTTGACCAGCTCGACCACCGCGGCCTCGACGGTCACGTCAAGCGCGGTGGTGGGCTCGTCCAGGATCAGCAACGATGGCTTGGACATCAGCGCCATCGCGATCACGATGCGCTGTTGCTGGCCTCCCGACAGCTGGTGGGGGAAAGAATTCAGCATCCGTTCAGGGTCGGGCAGGCGTACATCGGTGACCACTTCCAGTGCACGGGCATAGGCCTCGTCCTTGCTGACGCCCTCGTGGATCATCGGTACTTCCATCAGCTGCCGACCGATCTTCATCGCGGGGTTCAGGCTGGCCATAGGTTCCTGATAGATCATGGCTATTTCATTGCCGCGAATATCGCGCAGCTCTTCGGCCGTCATCTCGGATAGGTCACGACCCTTGAACTTGATGGATCCGCCAACAACACGCCCGTTCTTGCCCAGATCCTGCATCACGCCCAACGCAACAGTGGATTTCCCGCACCCCGATTCCCCAACCAGCCCCACAGCTTCACCAGGCTGCACGCTGACCGAAAAATCCATCACTGCAGGGATCTCGCGCAACCGCGTGAAAAACGAAATCGACAGCTTGTCGATCTCCAATATCGGGCCCTCATAGGACGCAAGTTTGGTCATCTGTGTTGCTCCTCACCAGATCCCGGGGATCCCCTTCATCTGGCCAAAAATACCTCGGGGGTCCGGGGGCAGGGCCCCCGGCCGCTCATACATCAGTCCTTCAGACTTTCTTCGCGCAGGCCATCAGCCAACAGGTTCAACCCAAGAACCAGTGTCAACAGCGCCAGCGCAGGTGGCAGGGCAGGGTGCAGATAGATCGACAAGAGCTTGCGCCCTTCGTTGATCGTCGACCCCCAATCGGGACTTTCGGGTGGTAGCCCGAGACCAAAGAATCCCAAGGTTCCCAAAAGGATGGTCGTATAGCCAATGCGCAGACAGAAATCGACGATCAGCGGCCCGCGCGCATTGGGCAGGATTTCCCAAAGCATGATGTACCATGGACCTTCACCACGGGTTTGCGCTGCGGCAACATAATCGCGGGTTTTGATGTCCAACGCCAGGCCACGCACGATACGGAATACCGTGGGTGAGTTTACGAAAACCACCGAAACGAACACGACCAGAATGCCGCCGGGGATATTGAACAGGTCCAAATAGGTGGGCAGTCCCCAGATGTTGTAGCTGTTGGTTTCGATGATGTAGCCGTCTGTTGAAATCAGAGACAGATAGAGCCACATCGCGATACCCAACACTCCGATCAGTAGAGGTGTGCGGAAATTGGGCCGCGTATAGAACCGCGAATTCAGCAGGACGCAAAGAAACAGGATCGGAAAGACGAACAACACCGCTGCCATATAGTTCGGCACACCGGTTGCCACGATCTCGGGCGTGACCAGCAGATAGAACAGCAGGATTACCGGGAAGGCCAGGATCAGGTTTGCCAGGAAGGACAGGAACGTGTCCAGACGTCCGCCATAAAACCCCGCAGGCAGGCCCAGAGTAATCCCGACCATGAAGGCAAATATGGTTGCCATCGGTGCGATCTGCACCACGATCCATGCCCCTTTGACCATCCGGCTGAACACATCGCGGGCCAGATTGTCCCCACCCAGCAGATACCAGGAATATGTTCCGTCCTCAGTGCTGGGCATTGGAGTTCCGGGCAACTTGTTCTTCATACCTGAAACTTGCGCCAGCGGATCATGCGTAACGATCAGGTCCAGCGCACCAAAAATGCCGGTAAAGACCCAGAACATCACAAGGCCAAAACCGATCATGCCGATGGGGCTGTCAAACAGTTTGCCGTAAAGGCCCAGCTTGCGCTTGAAGGCGATCGACATTGCGAACAGGATGATCAGCGACATCCAGACAGGTAAAAACTGCCGAGAGATCGCTCCGATAATCCCGGCGCTTGTCCCCATCAAAATGCCAAGCACCACATATGCCAGACACAGCGCGACGCAGGCGAAAAAGCTGTATCTCAGCGCGATCTGCGTCAGGCCGCGCAGGCCGGTATCTGCATTGATTGTGCCGTCGATATTCACGACGACCGGCGTTTCGGGCAACACGATGCTGCCCAAGATCCAGACGATGATTGATACCCCTAGTGCAACCAGTGCGATCATCAGCAAGGGGTTCAGAATGGCGATAGAGCCGGTCCAGGTAAGTGGTTCCATGTTCTGTCCCTCCTTACGAAATTCGGATGCGTGGGTTGAGGTAGACATAGCCGATATCCGAGATCAGCTGCGTTACCAGCACCACAAAGACCGACACGACCGAAATCGCCAGCAGCAGCTGGATGTCGTTATTGCCTGCTGCCTGAACCAGCGCCCAGCCGAACCCTTTATAGTTAAACAGGGTCTCGACGATCACCACGCCGTTCAGCAGCCAGGGAAACTGCAGCATGATGACTGTGAACGGTGCGATCAGCGCGTTTCGCAGCGCGTGCTTCATGACAATATTCGGGAAGGAAACACCTTTGAGCCGCGCGGTACGGATATATTGCGCCGTCATCACCTCGGTCATCGAGGCGCGGGTCATACGAGCGATATAGCCCATCCCGTAGAGAGCAATAGTCAGTACCGGTAGGAAGAAGTTTTCAAAGGTCGGGTTCTCCATCGCCTGTGTCGCGGTGCCTTTGAACCATTTCAGGCCAACGGCGGACGAAGTGAAGATTGCGATAAAGATCACGCCCGACACATATTCCGGGGTCGCTGTCGTCGTGATGGCGAATGTTGAAAGGGTCCGGTCGGTGGCCGATCCTTCTTTCATACCCGCAAGCACCCCAAGGATCAGCGCCGAAGGGACCATCAGCAACATAACCCAAAGCATCAGCCGACCGGTTAGGGCCAACCGGGTGCCAACAACTTTCGAAACTTCCTCTTTAAAAACAGAGGAGTACCCCCAGTATCCCTGCAGGATGCCACAGAAGCTTGGCGAGCTTTCTGCGGTTTCACCGGGCAGGATACATCTTCCTTGTACGCTGCCGTCTTCGTTGGTGTGCCGATAGGATGGCAGCACGCCCAACCACTCGCCGTATTTGATCGGCGTCGGCTGCAGATACCCGTTTTTCAGAAGATAGCTTTCAACCTGTTCGTCGGACATCCGAAAATTGCCCTGTGTTTTGGCAAGCTTTTCGAGGTTTGGATACAGGTTGGTGAGGAAGAAGACCAAGAATGTCAGGCACAAAGCTGTGATGAGCATGATGCCGACACGCTTTAGAATGAATAGTCCCATATTAGCCCCTGTTGGTGGCCAGTGCAGGTGTCAAAAGCCCCACACTTCGCTGTTTTTTGGTCGCCACGATACGGACGAAAAAGCCGCGCCCAATCGGCGCGGCTTGTATCTGTCGGCTTAGGAAAGAACGCCGAACTTATAGATTTGTGGCAGGTCGGCGATGTGCTTTTCAACCCCAACCATATTATCGCGGTGGTGACGCATCGCCGTCCGCCAATAGGGTTGGATGGTCACGCCTTCTTCGATCATGATCGCCTGCAGCTTGGCCATGACTTCGCGACGCTTGTCGACATCCGCGATCGAGTTTGCCTCGGCCAGAAGCGCGTCGAACTCGTCATTGGCGAAACCAGCCTCGTTCCAGGCTACACCCGATTTGTAGGCCAGCGCCAGAACCTGCGTGCCCAGCGGGCGGTGGTTCCAGTTGGTCGACGAGAAGGCGTATTTCGTCCAGTCGTTCCAGAAAGTCGAACCCGGAAGAACCGTATGACGTGCCTTGATGCCAGCATCGTTCAACTGAGCTACCACGGCCGCGGTCGTGTTGCGGCGCCAGTCGTCGTCGATGGACTGAACCTCATGCTCGAAGTCACCCATTCCGGCCTCGTCCATCAGCGCTTTGGCCGCTGCGGGATCAAAGGGCAGGCGGGTTACAGCGGAATCATGTTCCGGGTGCATCGGGCCAACATGGCAGTTGTCGGCAGGAATGCCGTATCCCGACATGCCCAGCTCCAGGCAGACAGCGTTGTCGACGGCCATGGCCAGGGCCTGCCGCACACGTTTGTCGGCGTAGATCTTGTTGCCGTCGGCATCTTCGGCCAGCTGGTTCGGGCGGATGACGATTGTAAAGCCCGATGGAATCTCGGACCGTGTCAGGCCGATGCTGTCAAAGATGTCTACGAATTCGCCGACCGACTCCCAGTTCATGTCGATCTCTTCGGCCTCATAAGCAGCCAGGAAGGCCGCAGGGTCGGTGCCGTAGTCGATGAATTCGATCCGATCGATATAGCCACCTTTGCCCGCAGCATATCCCCACCAGTCGTGCTCTTCATTGCGGACCAGTACACCCTTTACGCCCACTTCGTGGCTTTCAGGGATCATGAAGCCAGTGCCAATCGGGTTGGCCAGCATATTGTTGGGATCGTGGCTGCTGTGCACGATGGCTGCGGGGTAGTCAGCCATACCAGGAATGATCGTGATATCGGGCGTGTTGCAAGTCAGCTTGACCGTGTGATCATCGACCACAGTGATTGCACCTTCACCCGCTTTCTGGGTTGCCTCGTCAACCAGGGATGACATGCGCGATGCCATCGAGTTCCCCTCGACTGCCGCGTCACACCACATTTCGATATTGCGGGCGACATCCGCTGCGGTGAAGTCATCACCATTGTTCCACTTGACGCCTTTGCGAACGTTCAGCGTGTGCTCAGTCGCGTCATCGTTTGATTCCCAGCTTTCCAGCAACATCGGCTTGAACGAACCGTCATTGTTGTATTCGACCAGATATTCCAGCCATCCAGCCGTGAAGGTCGCAATTTGCGTCCAGTCATAAGTACGTGGATCTTTCAGGGCGCGCACTTCCATCTGATAGCGGATAGTTCCACCGCGCGGTGGCTCTTGTGCTTGTGCCGGAGACGCCAGGCCGATCATTCCATAGGCGGCGGGGACGGTAACCCCCAATGCCGTCACGCGCGCCAAAAACTCGCGGCGGCTTAGTTGCCCGTCGCGGTACTCTTGCGCGTGCATTTCCGCGGCACGATGGATCGGCGCTCCGGTAATGGTTTGGTGTTTCATTAATGTCTCTCCCTGTGACATCGATTTTGATGAAGTAGCTCTGAACCGCTCAGACCGGTTGGTGTCAGGCAGCAGGTTCGTGTGTTTTTTTTTGGATATGCAGCATCCCCATGGCGTCATTCGGCACCAGATTTCCCATGAGGTCAATGTCGGAAATCGTCATCAACTGCACAAAAGCGACATTTTGAGGCCGAAGTTTCCGTCATCGCGGATGCTTAATCTGTGCTCCGGGTAATTCAAATAAGTGACCGCCAATCAGATTCGATCACTTCGAACCTGCGGCTGTTGTCTTGAAAATGTGTTTGTAACGACCTTAAGTATCACTTTGATAAATCAGCGCGAATCCAGTTTCTCATGCGTGCGCGAAACCACGTGCGCTGACGTTTGGCAAATTGACGGGTCGAGATTGTGGCACGCTCGCGCGCGTCATCCAGTGTGATACGGCCTTCAAGATAGGCTACCAACTCGGGAACGCCGATGGCCTTGAAAGACGGCAGCGAGGCGTCATACCGGTTTCGCATCGCCTCAACTTCTTCCAAAGCACCACTTTCCAGCATCAGGTCAAACCGGCGCCTGATCCGATCCAATAGCCATTCTTTGTCGACATCAAACACAATGGGCACGGCGTCTTGCGGGTTCAGGACCGGAGGAGGGGTGTCGGCTTGCCAGTCCCGCAAGCTGCGCCCGGTGGCTTGCTGAACTTCCCACGCACGTTGAACGCGGGCGCGATTCCGGGTGTCAATCCCGGCCAGGGTTTTAGCATCGACCCCATCAATCAGTGTAGCTAGGTCCAGTTGATCCGCGGCAGCCCGAACTTTGGTCGGAGTCGCCGGGATATCGGCCATACCTTCGGTCAGGGCAGAAAAATACAAACCTGTACCGCCCACAATGATGGGGCGCTTTCCGCCGGACAGCAATGGCTTGACCTCGCGCAACCAGTGGCCAGTCGAATAGTCCTGATCATAAGGCACATGACCATAAAGCAGATGCGGCGCGCGGGCTTCTTCCTCGGCGGAGGGACGCGCCGAGATCACGCGCCAGCAATCATAAACCTGGCTTGCATCTGCATTGACGATCACGCCGCCGAACGTTTCGGCGATCTTCAGCGCCAATGCTGATTTCCCCGATGCGGTGGGCCCAGCGATCAAGACGGGTTTGTCGTCAGGAATAGGGGGAAGGCGGTCCCAAATCTGCGTCATATTGGCATTGGCCATTCAGGTTGCCTCATTCCTTATGATCCGCATTGAACCCGCGGAGCTTTTGCTTCATTTTGCGCCGGAATTAAACCCGTGCCAGCCCGGAGCGCAATATGACCCTTTCCCCCACAACCGACACTGTCGATACGACCAAGGCGAAATACAGCCGTGTGATGCTGAAGATTTCGGGCGAGGCGCTGATGGGAGATCAGGGTTTTGGCCTGCATCCCCCCACCGTTCAGCGCATCGCGCAAGAGGTAAAGTCGGTGCATGACCTTGGGGTCGAGATCTGCATGGTCATCGGCGGTGGCAACATCTTCCGCGGCCTCAGCGGTTCAGCCCAGGGGATGGAACGGACGACGGCGGATTACATGGGTATGCTGGCTACGGTCATGAATGCGCTTGGCATGCAATCGGCGCTTGAGGAGGTTGGCGTATTTACTCGTGTGATCTCGGCCATTCGTATGGATGAGGTTTGCGAGCCTTACATCCGCCGCCGCGCTGTCCGGCATCTGGAAAAGAAACGGGTCTGCATCTTTGCCGCTGGAACAGGGAATCCGTATTTCACCACAGATACCGCAGCGACACTGCGCGCCAATGAGATGGCTTGCGAGGCGATCTTTATGGGTAAGAACGGCGTGGACGGTGTCTATGACAAAGACCCCAAAGAACATTCGGATGCGGTGCGTTATGACTCGGTCAGCTACGATGACGTGTTGGCAAAGCGGCTGAAAGTCATGGATGCATCGGCCATTGCGCTAGCGCGCGACAATAACCTGCCTCTGATCGTATTCGGATTGGATGAGCCGGGCGGTTTCCGCGGTATCCTGGCCGGTGAGGGAACCTACACAAAAGTTCAAGGCTGACACCCGAACGGTACTCATTTTCAAGGCTGGGCATGATTGCCCGGCTTTTTCTTTGGTTCAGGGCACAGTGTTCTTGACGATGGCAAAAGCTGTGGGCAATTTGTCAGCGTACTTGCGCGGCAAAGGCGCAGGTTCTGCGGGCACCTGAACGTGTCGGCTGGGCTGGAAGACCTGCCATGATTTCTGAGGGTTCCGAAATCATGCTCGGGCACCTCTTGGATAGGCAAGCATGATCAAGGAGGCACGTGCCATGAGCACTCTGGATATCAATTTCGTTCGGTCGCAGTTCCCAGCTTTTTCCGAACCCAGCCTAAAGGGACAGGCATTTTTCGAAAATGCTGGTGGATCATATACTTGCAAGCCGGTGCTTGATCGTTTGACGCGCTATTACACCCAGCGCAAGGTTCAGCCCTATGCCCCCTATGATGCCAGCCGTCTGGCCGGAGAGGAAATGGACGAGGCCCGCGCCCGGATGGCTGCGATCATGGGTGTGGATGCAGATGAACTGAGCTTTGGCCCGTCGACCACGCAGAACACCTATGTTCTGGCGCAGGCATTCCGACAGTGGATGCAGCCGGGTGATGCGATTGTCGTGACAAATCAAGATCATGAGGCCAATTCGGGGCCTTGGCGCCGTCTTGCTGATGAGGGCATAGAGGTTCGCGAATGGCAGATAGACCCCGAATCCGGGTCTCTGAACCCGCAGGATCTTGAGGACATTCTGGACGAAAAGGTGCGTCTGGTCTGTTTTCCGCATTGTTCGAACGTGGTCGGGGAAATCAATCCGGTTACCGAGATAACTGCGATTGCACATGCGGCTGGCGCGTTTGTCTGCGTCGACGGTGTCTCTTACGCGCCGCATGGATTTCCGAATGTCGGTGATCTGGGACCGGATATCTATCTGTTTTCGGCGTATAAAACCTATGGTCCTCATCAGGGGTGCATGGTGATCCGCCGGGCATTGGGTGAGCTGTTGCCCAATCAGGGGCACTATTTCAACGGCGATGTTCTTTATCAACGCTTTACCCCTGCAGGGCCGGATCACGCACAGATCGCCGCCAGCGCGGGAATGGCGGATTACGTCGATCTATTATGCGAACATCATGACGGACCCGGAACTGGTGCTGCAGCGCGGGGGGCGTTTGTCCACGACCTGATGCGCGGGCACGAGATCGCCCTGCTACAACCGGTTCTGGATGCGGTTAAAGATCGCAATGCAGTCCGTCTGATCGGAACCTCTGATGCCTCGCGGCGTGCGCCAACGGTCGCGCTGGCGCTGAACCGAAATGCTGAATCTGTTGCTGCCAATCTTGCCTCGCATGGGGTTATGGCCGGTGGCGGCGATTTCTATGCCGTGCGTCCTTTGCAGGCCATGGGTGTGGATCTGGGTGAAGGTGTTTTGCGAGTCAGCTTTACGCATTACACATCGAAACGGGAAATTGATCAGCTTTTGAATGCGTTGGACGCAGTTTTGTGATCCAGTTCTGACACTGCTGCGTAGAAAGGTAAACAATACGGAGCAGTCATGGGACCCAAGAGCCCGCCGATAATTATGTGGTTCCGACAGGATTTGCGACTGTCGGACCATCCTGCACTCAGCGCTGCTTCGGCAACGGGGAGGCCAGTTATTCCGGTCTATATTTTCGACGATCTCGGGCAGGCCTTGGGTGCGGCTCCTAAATGGCGCCTCGGCAATGGCCTTGAGGTGTTTGACCGTGCGTTGGCGCAGTTGGGAAGCCGTCTGATCTTGCGGCGCGGGGATGCATTGGAGGTTCTGCAAAACCTGATCAAGGAAACCGGATCCACCGAGGTCTATTGGTCTCGGGCTTACGATCCGGACACGATTGCCCGAGATACAAGTATCAAGACGGCTCTGACCAAATTGGGCGTACAGCCCAAATCGTTTTCCGGGCACCTGCTTTTTGAGCCCTGGACCGTCCAGACCAAGACCGGAACGCCTTTTCGCGTGTTTACACCAATGTGGCGATCGGTACAGAAACGCGAGGTTCCATTCCCACATGCGCGACCCGCCGCGCTGACCCCGCCGAAGGAATGGCCGCATACAGATACTCTGGAGTCGTGGGGATTGGCCGCGGGAATGAACCGCGGGGCATCAGTTTGCGCCCGATATGTTCAGCCAGGGGAAGACGCAGCGTTCAAAACGCTCCATCGGTTCTTGGAACGGCTTTCGGGGTATCCCGAAGCCCGGGATCAGCTGGCCGAGGATGGAACGTCGGGCATTTCCGAATATCTATCGCTGGGTGAGATTGGACCACGTAGCGTCTGGCACGCCCTTCAGGGCGCAGAGATGTTCGGCATGTCCGGTACCGAAGCCTATTTGCGGCAGTTGGTTTGGCGTGAATTTGCCTATCATTTGATGTTCCATACGCCTCATTTGTTAAGCAACAACTGGAAACCGGAATGGGATCAGTTCCCTTGGGGCCAAAACGCCTCTAGCCCCGAGATCATTGCTTGGAAGCAGGCAAGGACAGGCATTCCCGTGGTCGATGCTGGGTTGCGACAGATGTACGTCACAGGTCGCATGCACAATCGCGCCCGGATGATTGTCGCCAGTTATTTGACCAAACATCTGATGGCGCACTGGAAAATCGGTATGGGCTGGTTTTCCGATTGCCTGACCGATTGGGATCCGGCCTCAAATGCGATGGGTTGGCAATGGGTTGCTGGGTCCGGCCCAGATGCGTCCCCGTTTTTCCGTATTTTTAACCCCGAGGCGCAGCAAAAAAAATATGATCCCTATTGCGACTATGTGCGGAAATGGGTGGCCGAAGGACAGTCAAACCCGCCCTCGAGCGCACTTGATTATTTTGAAGCCATTCCCTGCAAGTGGGGTCTTGATCCGTCTGCGCCATACCCAAACCCTGTTGTGGGTTTGGCCGAAGGGCGCGCGCGTGCCTTGTCGGCCTATGAGGGCCGAAAAAGCCGGTAAAGAACTGAAAACTTGCCAGAAACACAAACTCGTTTTAGCCTTCTACAACAACCGCACAGGGGAGAGCGGATGGTTCTAACTACAATCGAAGGGCAGACAGACCTGCCAAGATATTTTGCACATGTTCTGAATATGCTGAACCAGATGGAGCAGGGGCAGCTTGATATTGCCTTGCCAGACGGTCGTGTATTTCGCACCGAAGGCAAACGCCCTGGGCCTGTCGCACGGGTCGATATTCACAATCCGGACGTATTTGCACGACTTATCCGGGAGGGTGAGCTGGGGTTTTCAGACGGATATCTGGAAGGCGATTGGAGTACACCAGATCTGCGTGCCTTCATGGATCTAGTGCATCTGGGTACCGAGACCGTGTACGACGATTTCACCGGGAAATTTCTGGTACAGGCCTATGAACGCTTGCGCTTTTGGCTGCATCGAAACAACCGCCGACAGGCTAAAAAGAATATCTCTTATCATTACGATTTAGGTAATGAATTCTATGGGTTATGGCTAGATGATACCATGACCTATTCCAGTGCCTTGTTCGAAACCGGACAGGAAAGCTTGGAAAAGGCACAAACCGCTAAATACGCCAGTCTGGTTGATGAAATGGGTGCCAAACCCGGTGACCATATTCTGGAAATTGGCTGCGGATGGGGTGGTTTCGCCGAATATGCAGCAAAAGAGCGTGGCCTGCGGGTCACAGGCTTGACGATCAGCAGGGAACAGTTGAGCTTTGCCCGTCAACGCATTGAAAAAGAAGGACTTACAGATTTAGTTGATCTGAAGCTGCAGGATTATCGTGACGAACGGGGCCAATATGACGGGATCGCCTCTATTGAGATGTTCGAGGCGGTTGGTCAGAAATATTGGCCGGTCTATTTCGACACCATCCGTGATCGCTTAAAACCTGGCGCACAGGCAACGTTGCAAATCATTACCGTTGGCGATCATCGCTGGGATGTGTATAAGAATGGTGTTGATTTCATTCAGAAATATATCTTTCCGGGTGGGATGCTTCCGGCTCCGACAATTCTGCAGGAGCAGGTGGCGAATGCGGGTCTGACCGTGGTGAAGTCAAAAGAATTCGGCAAAAGCTATGATCTGACACTGCGCCGCTGGTACGAGACGTTCAATGACAAATGGGACGAGATTTCGGGAATGGGGTTTGATGAGCGTTTTCGCCGCATGTGGAATTATTATTTGACCGCTTGCGGCGCGGCCTTTGACACCGGCAACTGTGATGTGACACAGATCACCATAGCGAAACCTACTTAGTAAACGGACCTTTAGAATGCCCAGCGCCTCACGTCTTGTCGCAGCCCTTTGTCTGGCGGTGGTGGCATTTCTGGTTTCCAGCATGATCATAGCAAATGGTGAAGAAGGCAAAAGCTATGGCTACTTCACTGTCGTCAACATGGCCCTTGGGGTCGCGTGTGGTTGGAAAATCATGGGTAAGCGAACCGGCAAAGGGTGGACCGCTGCCGTCAATAACGGACTGACAGGCATTGCCTCGCTGGTGTTTTGGGGTCTTTTCGTTCAGGGCACCTATGAGATGTTCCGCTTGGCCATGCGCCACCGATATGACGGCCCGTTCGAGGCCCTTATGGCGATATTCAAGATTGGCGTTGGATATGGCGAACAGTTGTTAGCTCCGGAAATTCTGTGGACTTTGGCTATTGGCGCTCTTATCGCCGGTTTGGCGACGGAAGAAGCAAGCCGCCGCTGGCGCTAGCACCCAAATACCAACGCGAGATACCCTTGTGAACGATCTGTTTTTCTATGGCACGCTTCGGCATCTGCCACTGCTGCAACTGGTGCTTGGCCGTCCGCTGTCACGCCTGACTTTGTCAGAGGCCAAGCTGAAGGATCACGCGATTTACAGCGTGCGCGACGAGGCATTTCCGATGATCCAGCCAGAACGTGGGGGCGTTGCGGATGGCCTTCTGGTTCAGGGCCTCGAACCCGAGGATTTCAGGCGACTGATTTTCTATGAAGGGGGGTTTGATTATGATCTGCAGCTGAAGCCCGTTGAACTGCCCGATGGCTCTGTTGTCGAAGTCAGCGTGTTCTTTCCCGAGCCTGACCTGTGGTCGCCCAGTGAGCTATGGTCCTTGCAGGACTGGGCAGACGCGTGGGCGGATCTGACCCTAACCGCCGCGCAAGAGGTCATGGGCTATTACGGCAAGGCCGATGCCGTCAAGATCGCGCGCAGTTTTCCGTCGATCCGAACCCGCGCCTGGGCCAAGCTGGGTGCACGCAAACGCGGAACCGGTGACGCGCGTGATCCGAAGAAGGATGTGATCGTACACGAGCATACCCATGCCTATATTGACTATTTCGGCATGCAGGAGGTTCAGCTTCAACACCGAAGGAATGACGGCACGATGGGGTCGGTGCTGAACCGCAATGGATTGATGCAGGGCAGTGCTGTGGTGGTTCTGCCATATGATCCGGGGCGTGATGCGGTGCTTTTGGTTGAACAATTTAGGACGCCAGTTTTCCTGATCGAAGACCCCGAGCCGTGGATGTGGGAACCCGTTGCAGGCATGATTGACCCCGGTGAAACGCCGCAACAGGCTGCGCGGCGTGAGGCGATGGAAGAAGCCCAGATCAACCTCAAGTCGCTTGAATTTGCCGGAGAGGCCTATTCGTCCAGCGGATCGTCCACCGAATACGTCTATCTTTACGTAGGGTTGGCCGATCTTGAGAAAACGATAGACGATGGCGGGTTGGCCTCGGAAGGTGAGGATATCCGCACCAAAATCATTCCCTATGCTCAGTTCATGGATCAAGTCGACGGGCATGGGTTCAAGGATTTGCCGCTATTGTCACTGGCGCATTGGCTAGCTCGGAACAGAGACAGGCTGCGTGGGGCGTGATCGCGGCTTGTGGTTGTTGCGTAGCATCTGTAAATCTTCGTTGATACGTAAAGAAATGAGGGCGCCATGCGCATTGCGAAAGACCTTGCCGACGCAGTAGGGAAAACTCCGTTGATCCGGCTGCGCCGTATCAGTGAGGAAACCGGGTGTGAAATTCTTGGCAAGGCCGAGTTCATGAATCCTGGTCAATCGGTCAAGGACCGTGCCGCTCTTTATATCATTCGCGATGCCATAGCACGGGGCGACCTGAAACCTGGGGGCACCATCGTTGAAGGCACCGCCGGAAACACCGGTATCGGTCTGGCGCTTGTCGGGGCGTCGATGGGCTTCAAGACCGTGATCGTGATCCCGGAGACCCAGTCCGAAGAAAAGAAAGACATGCTGCGTCTTGCGGGTGCACAGTTGGTTCAGGTCCCGGCAGCGCCGTACCGCAACCCGAACAACTTTGTACATTACTCTCGCCGTCTAGCTGAAGAACTGGCGCAGACGGAACCCAATGGCGCAATCTGGGCCAATCAGTTCGACAACGTCGCCAACCGTCAGAGCCATGTCGAGACCACCGGCCCCGAGATCTGGGAGCAAACCGGCGGTAAGGTCGACGGCTTTGTTAGTGCGGTTGGTTCAGGTGGCACGTTGGCCGGTGTGGCCGAGGCCCTGCAGCCCAAAGGCGTCAAGATCGCATTGGTCGATCCGATGGGGGCCGGGTTGTATTCCTATTACAAAACCGGTGAGATCGCGATGGAGGGAAGCTCGATCGCGGAAGGTATTGGGCAGGTGCGGATCACCAAGAACCTTGAGGGGTTCAAACCGGATTTCGCCTATCAGATGACGGATAACGAAGCGTTGCCCTATATCTTTGACCTTCTGCGCGACGAAGGTCTGGTCATGGGCGGATCGACCGCCATCAACATGGCTGGCGCCGTGCGCCTGGCCAAGGATCTGGGTCCGGGCCATACCATTGTTACCATCCTGTGTGATTATGGCACGCGCTATCAATCCAAGCTGTTCAACCCGGAATTCCTGCGCGAAAAAGAATTGCCTGTTCCTGATTGGATGACCGAGGCGCCGCGTAGCATTCCGGGCGTTTTCGAGGACGTATGATGTTGCGGCAGGTCCGCCTGTTTCTGGCCCTTGTTTCACTTTTGTTTGCAGTTCTGTCTGGTCCTGCAACGGCACAGCTTTCGGATCGGCAAAGTGACTACTATCAGGGCTGGGTGAAAACGGCGGATCGGGCCGAAGATGTGATCGAGGCCAATCGGGCCTCGAACGCTTCGCTGGAAAATCTGCGATCGGAAATTCATACCTATCGAGATGTTTTCAACAGCGCGCGTGGTGCAAATACCGAACGTATCCAGACCCTGGAAAGCCAGATCAAGGCTTTGGGTCCCGGACCGGAAGGTGATGCAACCGAACCGGAAGACATTGCTACGCTGCGTTCACATCTTGAAAACCAACTGAACGCGCTGCGGGTGCCGCATATCATTTCCGACGAGGCCTTCAGTCGCGCCAACGGACTGATCGCAGAAATTGACCAGATCCTGCGAAATAGGCAGAAAAAAGAGCTGTTGGAGCGCGGCCCATCGCCACTGAACCCCAGCTATTGGCGGCCAGCCTGGGTTGACCTGACTGAAGCGGGCCGAAGCCTTTTCAACGAGGCTGTGCAGAACTACCAAACGGACGTGGTGCATGAGCAGCTTCGCAAACAGGGGCTTGGAATTCTTTTGCTGGTCTTTGTGGCCATTGTTTTGCTGGGCTATGGAAAACGTTGGTCCGAGGCTGCTGGGAACTATCTGCGTACCATAGGGGGGCAGGGAACTGGCGTATGGACATTCCTGACATCGCTGTTTCGGATAATTCTGCCATGGCTGGGTGTTTTGTTGCTGGTAAAAGCCGTCGTCCTGACGGGGATATTGGGATTGCGGGGAACCCTTCTGATACAAAACGTACCGTTCTGGGCGGCCATTGTTCTGTACTACGACTGGATTGGTCGTCAGGTCTATGTAATGCAGCAGGCGCGGGGTTTCAGAAAGCTCTCGCCAAAGCGGATCACCGAGCTTCGAATCTACCTGGATCTGCTTGCCGTTTTTCTCATTTTGCATGATCTTGGGAACCTTTTCGAACAGATCGAGAATACTTCGGATGCGACGCGCGCGGTTGTGGGCTTCCCAGTTATTCTTGCAACTGCTCTGGTTCTGTTGCGTGCGCGGCAGATACGGCTTGCCGAGGTGCAGGCAGAACCTGATGGCAATGCCCGTGGAACCGGGGTCATCCAGCTGGTCGAATTCTTGCGCCGAGCATTGTTCCTGTTGGGAGTTGTCAGCCCAGTTCTGGCCGCCATCGGTTATAACAACGCTGCTGAGGCCATTGTTTTTCCAGCGGTAAAATCGTTGATCCTGATTGCCGCACTGATCATCCTTCAACGATTCCTGACTTCGGTTTATGGATTGATAACCCGCAAGGGTGAGGCAGCCCGAGACACATTGTTTTCGGTTCTGATTGGCTTTGCCATGGCCATTTTGGCCCTGCCGGTTCTGGCGCTGATCTGGGGCGCACGCGAGACCGATTTGTTAGAGGCATGGTCGCGGCTTCTTTTGGGATTCGACATTGGGGGCGTGACAGTCTCGCCCACTAATTTCTTTACTTTTCTGGTGGTTTTCCTGATCGGATACGGACTGACACGCGCCCTGCAGGGTGGGTTGCGGACCTCTTTGCTACCAAAGACGAGCATTGATCCCGGTGGTCAAAACGCGATTGTTTCAGGGACGGGGTATGTCGGTATCTTCCTGGCAGCCTTGGTCGCCATCATGGTTGCGGGTTTCGATCTGTCGTCCCTGGCCATCGTGGCCGGGGCGCTCTCTGTCGGGATCGGATTTGGTCTGCAAACCATTGTCTCGAACTTTGTGTCCGGCATTATTCTTTTGGTCGAACGTCCGATCTCAAAAGGCGATTGGATCGACGTAAACGGGATGATGGGATATGTGCGCGACATCTCGGTACGCTCGACCCGGATTGAGACCTTCGATCGAACAGATGTCATTGTCCCAAACTCGGACCTGATCAGCGGTGTTGTCACCAACTATACCCGTGGAAATACGATCGGACGCGTCATTGTCCCGGTCGGGGTGGCCTATGGTACCGATACCCGCGTAGTCGAGACAATCCTGGGCGAAATCGCAAACGCACATCCGATGGTATTGGCGAATCCGGCACCCAACGTTGTGTTTCAGGGGTTCGGTGCGGATTCTCTGGACTTTGAAATCCGCGCCATTTTGCGGGATGTGAATTGGGTTCTTTCGGTGAAGTCCGACATGAACCATGAGATCAATCGCCGCTTTGTCGAGGAGGGGATCGAGATACCGTTTGCTCAGCGTGATGTCTGGCTGCGAAACCCCGAGGCTCTTCAATCGTCAGATAACGCGCAAATGCCCCCATCTGAGCCTGTTTCAGAGACAAAAGCGCCCCCGGCCTCTTCGCCCGCCGAATTGACCGAGGCTGATCTTTCCGACGGTGATGGTGACGAACCCTGAGGCAAGTTCGGGCCTGAAACGAGCCAGAGAATTTTACACTAATCGGGCCTTGCAAATCCCCAGGCGATAGTCCAAATAACGCCCGCACGGAGAGGTGGCCGAGTGGTCGAAGGCGCACGCCTGGAAAGTGTGTAGGCGGGAGACCGTCTCCAGGGTTCGAATCCCTGTCTCTCCGCCACAACACCAGCTCTTGTCTTGGACGCTTAGGTGTTTCACATCTCAGACATTGTTTTGGAGCCCCCCAGCAAAAAAGGCTCGGTAAGCGATTCACATAACCCATGTTGAGCGAATTCATCCAATTTAGATGGCCCAGAATTACTGTTTCTTGCAGGCAAGGGAATTTCAGGATGCGAGGCAGTCAAACTGTTGGGTAGGGCCTATTCCTGTGTCGGTTGGGTAACTACAGGTGAAAACTCGGCGCTCGGCTTGTTCGCTGATGCGTCTGTTGAGATATCAATACATCTACAACGCCAAGTGAACGTTATTCCTTGGCTGGTCCGTTTTGCGATAGGTGCGCCGTAAAATCGCGCCCGGAGGTTAGATGTTACTGTCTGTCGTCATTCCATGCATGAACGAAGAGGAGTCGATCCCCTTACTGGTGGAGCGCCTGATCGCTGCGACTGAACAGTGGAACGCCGAATCCGAGATTATTCTGGTGGATGATGGGTCTAATGACGAAACATGGCGCGCAATCTGTGCCCAAAGCGAGTTTCATCCGCGTATTCGCGGTTTGAAGCTATCGGGTAACCGCGGTCACCAGATCGCTCTGACAGCGGGGTTGAATGCAGCCCAAGGGCAGCGGATATTCATGTTGGATGCCGATCTGCAAGACCCGCCGGAGCTTTTGTCGGACATGATGGCGATGATGGATCAGGGTTATGATGTGGTTTATGGGCGTCGGAGTGAGCGAAAAGGCGAAAGTTGGATTAAGAAAGTAACAGCTCATGGTTTCTACCGCATATTGAATCGGCTTTCGGACGTACCCATTCCAAATGACACGGGCGATTTCCGGCTTGTCAGCCGTCGGGCGCTGGATGCGGTTCTGAGTATGCCGGAACGCGCGCGGTTCGTTCGGGGCATGTTCGCTTGGGTTGGTTTTCGTCAAATCGGGATCGAATACATCCGCGACCCACGGATCGCGGGCGAGACCAAATACCCGATGTCCAAGATGATCCGCTTTGCGCTTGATGCACTGGCGAGTTTTTCGATCAAACCGCTGCAGATCGCCACACGAATGGCCTTTCTGACACTGATTATCGCCGCGCTGATGGCGGTCTACGTCTTTTGGTCCTTGATCCTTTACAACGCGGTTGCGGGTTGGGCGTCGACGGTTCTGGTGATCAGTTTCTTCTCGGGTATCCAGCTATTGACGCTTGGAATCATGGGGGAATATCTCGGACGTCTGTATATCGAGGCCAAAAACCGACCACTCTATTTTGTAGATCAAGAGACCTCAGAGATTTCGGACCCCATAGTAGAAGAGAAGACCGCGCAGAAATGAGCGAACGGCGCCGCATAATCCGGTTTGCCATCGTGGGCTTAGGCGTGGCTGGTTACTACATGCTGGCCTATCTGGGCCTGTTGCGCGTGTTTCATTCGCCTTGGATCGCCAATGCATTGGCTTTTGGGTCCGCAATCCTGATCCAATATATTGGGCAAACAGTCTGGACCTTCGGGCAGGCGCTGGTGGTTCCTGCACAGTTTGGGCGGTTTCTTTGCATGGTCGGAATTGGGCTGCTGGTTTCAGCTGCGATTACCGGACTGGCCGGCCCTCGTTTTGGCCTGAGCGAAGCTGCCTCGGCCGCTGTCGTTGTAGTTGTTCTGCCTGTGATCAACTTCGCGTTCCTACGGTTATGGGTCTATAAACCGCAGAATTCAACCTAGAGATTGGCAATGTCGCATATCTATTCAAACGAGTTCTTTGACTATATTGACCAGGGCGCCAGGCGGTCCGCAAACAGGCTAATTGCTTGCCTTCTAGGAAAAATCTCTGCGGACAGTGTCGTGGACTTTGGCTGCGGGCGGGGTGTGTGGCTGTCGGAGTGGCAGGCCGCGGGTTGCAAGGATATTGCCGGTGTCGATGGCGACTATGTGGATCGTGACAAGCTTGCGATACCGGCTGAGGCGTTTATCGGTGCAGATCTGTCCAAACCGGTCGAGCTTGGACGCCAGTTTGATTTGGCTCAGTCGCTTGAGGTCGGTGAACACTTGCCGCATGACGCGTCGGCCAGCCTGGTTCAGAGCCTGACCACACATAGCGATCTGGTCCTGTTCTCAGCCGCCGTTCCGGGGCAGGGCGGCGAGTTTCATATAAATGAACAGCGCCTGTCCTTTTGGCAGGGTTTGTTCGCTGAACGGGGATACACGGCCTATGATTGTTTGCGGCCTGAGATGTTCGGGGATCAATCGATCGAACCCTGGTATCGGTATAATTCTGTCCTCTATGCGAACCAATCAGGGGCAGTCCGGCTGTCTCAGGACGTGCTGGATACCAAAGTCGCGCCCGGCGCGTTGAAAGAGGTCGGCAGTTTAGGCTGGACCCTACGCAAGCTGGTTGTGCGTGCCTTGCCCCGGTCGGCTGTCACCGCTATCGCTCAGGTCCGGGCCTCTGTTATTGCAAGGTCATATGGCGACAAATCATGACGGAAAAAACATCTCGGCAGGAGTTTCTTTTTCTGTCCCTGCTTTGCATCGCTGCGTTGTTCTTGATCAATTGGCCACAGCTTTTCGACCCTTTCGTACGTCATGATGATTTCCCGGCGCTGCTGGGCTGGACCGAGATTGCCTACCACAAGGCCTTGGATGAAGGTCGTTGGTTGAACTACTGGTGGCAGTTCCGGCCATTTCTATGGCCCTCACAAATAAGCATGTATCTCTATAACATAGCCTGGGGCTTGTTCTCGGCTGCGGCAGCAGCCGCGATCATGGAGCGTTCGGACCCGATCTGGTACAAAGGTTATCTTGCGCTATTCATTGCGTTTTCGGTTCCAGCATTCCTGATTTCATACTGGTTCAACACGTTGCTGCCGGGGATCTGGGTTATCACCTTATACAGCCTGGCAGTTCTGTTTCTGCCGCATCGTGTGTCGCTGGCCCTTTTGGTTGTGGCAGTGCCCTTATCCTTCATGGCCTACACGACCTATCCGTTCCTGTTGCTGACACTGATCCTGCTGTCAAACAAGGCGCCAAAAACCTATACCAGCGTCGCTGTTACGCTGATCATTTTCTTTGTCAGCCTGGTTCTGGCGTTGCTGAGTGTTTACACCCTGAACTACTTTTATCATGGGATATTTGGTATTCCGGTTGCTGAATGGCGTGGGCCCAACGAAGTAAATTCGGTCGATGACCTGCTGCTGAACCTTACCAAGGTCAAAGTATTCCTCCGATCCATCATCTATACTATGGGCGGAGGGACAATCAGCTATGGCTTGATGCTCTTGGCCCTATTTGCAGGTGCCTGGGGGTTCCTGTTTACCCGAAGACGGATGTTTGCCGTCGCGATCCTGATGGCTGCACTTGCTGGTCTGGCACCGCTTATCCTCAAGGCGATTATGTCGGGGGTGCAGGTCCCTGTTCGGGCATTGAACTGGCTTTGGATCTTGTTTGGAGTCGTGCTCACCACGTGTGGGGTTCAGTTTCTGCAGTCTTCAAAAAGATGGTTAAGTGTTTCGCGTATCTTGTTGATGTGCGTGTTGATGATCAATTTGATGCTCATTGGCAAAACATCGTTTATGTTCATCCCGCCTTGGCAAAAAGCAACGCGCGCATTGGCGCAAAGCCTGCCTGAACAGGTCGAAACCGTATATATCTATGGGCATTTTCTTGGCGTGAATGGCGCGGCAGACGCCAGAGTTCAATTCGAACGGGGGCTGCGGTTGCGGTTAAAATATCTGACCGGGGCCGAGATCATCATGTGCTGGAAGCAGCCCGATAGATGCGATGGGATTACACCTCCGTTCGATCCAGGCGACTGGGTCTCGACGCCTGTTGTCGCATCATCTGGTGACCAGGCCTTTATCCTTTTGCCGCGTCCCAATCTGGGGCCCTGATCAAAAGGTGAGTTGTAACAGGTTTGAGAAAATTCTATGAATGCGCCCACTTGGGCTGTCCGGCATTCAAGGACACAGACCCCAACCCCTGTTGGAACACCCGGACATGATTGACCTGAGCGACCACAATCCCCTGCGAAAAAGTCGCAACTACCTGATTTATCAGCACCCCGAGGTCGAAGGGGCGCTGCTGAAAGTGCGGGTGGACGAACCTGTGCGTAGCCATTTTCTGCCGCGTTATGCCGAATGGCGTTATGGCAATCTGCGCCAATGGAACCGCGAAGCAAACGAATATCTGGCGGCGCTCAACCGTGGATGCCCTGAGATCGAAAGGTTGGCGCAATTCATGGGATATGCGCCAACATCAGCGGGCCCGGCGATAGTGGTGGAAAAACTGACCGGCCCGGACGGAGATCTTGCGCCAACCCTGCATTCGGAACGCGTCGCGCTGGCCAAAGATCACGCCGGACGTGAACGTCTTCATGCTGAATTGATGGAACTGTTTGACGATCTCGAAAGCGGCCGGATCATTGTGGGTGACATGGGGTTCGAAAACATCGTTCGTGCGCAGGAAAGAGGCGGCAAGCTGACCGTGATTGACGGCGTTGGCGAGAGGGTTCTTTTTCCGCTGTCACTGGTCAGCGAAACAGCGTTTCGCAAGTCAATCGACCGCCGGCGACAGAGGATGTCGAGTGGCTTTGGTTTAATGAAGACCTGACCACTAAACTGCTACGCGCAGGGGAAAGGCGCGTTCGACTTCTTTTGCTATCTCCGCAATCAGGGCTTTTGTCACGGCGTTGCGGTTGTTCATCTGAACCCGTGCGACATAGGCAAGCTCTGGAGGGTTTGGAAAGACATCGTTGATGACTTCCATGTCTGGTGTAATGTGCATCCCGTTCAATAGCGCTATGCCCAGCCCTGATCGAACAGCCGACTGGATTCCTGCTGCACTTGGACATTCCAGGATATTGTCAAAGCGGTGGTCCTGCTGCTGACTGTCTTCCATTCCCCATCTCCGGTAGAAACACTGTGTGTCAAAGGACAGAAACGGAACCGGTTCTGACAGATTCAGACGATAGTCGGGTGATTTGACCCAATGAAGGGAATCCTGAAACAGGATCAGATCTTCGGGCTGCACGTCGTTGCGAAATATCTGAATCACCGCCAAGTCTAATTCACCGGCCTTCAACCAATCCTGAACATTCAGGCTTTGACCAGTGCGGGTTCGTACGCGAACATCGGGGTACAGCCGCGTGAAACGTCCAAGAATTTGGGCGATCCCGCTGGT
Source organism: Ruegeria sp. CDSA241 (assembly GCF_059611265.1). Classification (NCBI taxonomy): domain Bacteria; kingdom Pseudomonadati; phylum Pseudomonadota; class Alphaproteobacteria; order Rhodobacterales; family Roseobacteraceae; genus Ruegeria; species Ruegeria sp. CDSA241. The sequence continues at coordinate 258,108 of NZ_JBXWPF010000002.1, read as the reverse complement.
TGTCGCATCCTCGGTCATGCCAAGCCGCAAGTGGCCGGTGAGCGGCCTGTTACCAAGTGAGGCCACCGCTTCGTCATGCAGAGTGGTAATTCGACGGGCGTATTCACAAAGACGCAGCCCGTCTTCGGTGAACAGGGGGGCACCTTTGCGGCGAGTCAGCAGTTTGCAATTCAGTGCGCGCTCTAAACGGCCGATCTTATGGCTGACTGCCGATTGCGAAAGCGCAAGGTGTCGGGCCGCACTGGTCACACCACCATAGGTCGCGATTGCTAGCAGCGCGCGCAAAGCGTCTATTTCCAAACGTTCGTTCATGAATGCCCATGACAGATTTAGATCATTGAATGATAATCATTCATTTGCGGCAAAGGCAAATGTCAGATTAGGTATCGCGAACACAATGTTCGCGGAGCTTCGAAATGAACAATCTGTACCCGGAGGATATCACAGACTTCGAACATCAGTCGGCATGCAAATCTGGTCCGCTGACGCTGTCTTCTTCTTTCGGCAAAGGAAAGTGTAACTGATGACGGAAGACAGAACAGCTAACCGCCGCCTGACAACACTGTTTGAGATCACCGGATCGGTTCTGGCTATGGCTTATGCCTTGCTGATTGCTTCGAATATTGGCGCTGAGATTCTTGGATTCTCCCTACTGTTGGTGTCATCGGCGCTGTTTGCCGCATGGGCATTGATTGATCGGCGCTGGACGTTTTTGCTGTTGCAGGCGTTCTATGCGACCTCTGCCATTATTGGACTGATCCGTTGGGCATAAACTTGGTGTAGGGTTGCCGCCAGGAACTTGTTAGGACGGATCTATGACGGATCAGGACAGAATCGATATCGGCTTTCTGCTGTTTGATGGCTTTCCGATGGCTTGTTTGACATCGGTGATCGAACCCCTGCGGGCGGCCAATGAAATCGCAGGTCATCAAGCGTTTAGATGGTCGCTGGTTTCTGAACGTGGTCAAAAGGTTCAGTCAAGCGCAGGGGTTGGGTTCGAAGCAGATCGCGCGTTGGCGGACTGCAGGAATATCGACATTCTATTCCTGCTCAGCAGCCCGTCTTCGGTCTTTGACAACGCTGTTAGCGGCAATGCCTTGCTGCGTGGTCTTGGGAGGCACGGAACAGTTCTGGGCGGGATCAGCGGTGGCGTATTCCCTCTTGTGCGATCCGGTGCAATGGCAGGTCAGCCGGTCTCGGTCCACTGGTGCTATGAGGCGGCATTTGAGGCCGAGTTTCCCGATATGGACGCCCGGAGCGAAGTGATCGTGCGCACCGTGACGCGCTATACCGCCGCCGGTGCAGCGGCAGGGTTCGACCTGGCACTGCATTTGGTTCACGATCGCTTGGGCGGTGACATTGCGCATGAGGTTGCGTGCTGGTTTCAACATCCGATGATGCGCGGTGCGGCAGTGCGTCAGCAGGTGCCCAATGCGACAGCGCCGAAAACGGGAGACCGCCTTCCACCGCTTGTTTCACGCAGCGTTGAAATGTTTGCCGCCAATTTAGGTCAAGCGATCTCGATTGCTGAAGTTGCGAAACAAATGGGCGTCACACCTCGTCAGATCGAGCGGGCATTCAAACAGGCAACCGGACACAGCCCCAGCCATTATTACCGCGCAATGCGGATGAAAGCGGCGCGTCAGATGGTGGTTTATACCAAAGACCCCATTTCCCAGATCGCGGCCGCTGTCGGCTATGGATCTGTTGCGCCCTTGGTGACACATTACCGGTCGGCTTTTGGCCTGAGCCCCAGCGAGGACAGGCGCCGCATCAACCGTTTCCGGGTTGAGGATAACGCCCCTTTGCCCTCGGTCTAGGCGCTGACTAAAGCGCCGATCGCATCGCCGTCAGGATCGCATGGTGCAGAGATTTGGCGGACGAGCGCGGACCGTACAGGCTGTAGTGATCCGAATCACGACACAGCACGAAACAGCCAATATGGTGGATCGAGCTGCGCGCCGCCGTTCCCATAGTCAATATGCGCAGATCCAACTGGCACAAAAGCTCCAGCACTGCTTGAATGTTCGCACCAGCCAGGTCGAAACGCACCCAGGCATCGGTCTGTTCAGTGACAGAGGCCGCAGACCCAATGGCAGATTTTACTTGCGTAGCAAGGTCCTCGTGCGTGTCATGCGGTGCTTCAACCATCCATTGCTCTGGCCCCGCCCAAAAGGCGGTGATTGCGGTTCCTTCAAACCTCTGGACCTTTGGTGCCTCAGCGCCAATTAATTTCTTTAATGCGGCTTTGGCCGCTGTTTCCTGACCGAGCCGCGCCGCGACTGATGCCAACGCCACGTCCGGTATCTCGGAACAGGTGACAGGCCCAACCGTGTCTACCCGAGGGTCAGCCGCGCCGAGGGCGGTTATCGCAACCAGATTATCCACGCAGACGTTCTCCTTCCGGGTCAACGAAATGGGCCGAGACAATTTCCACCTCGACCGTCAGGTCCGTCAGCGGAGAGACAAGGCGCATTTTTTCGCCCAGCCTGTCGCCGCCGTTTTTCAACAGTCCCAGCCCAATGCTACTGTTCAGAATGGGTGAGTAGACGGCTGAGGTGACATAGCCCTGATCATGGGCTGCATCGACCGGGCCGTCAGTGTTCATCAGGTGGCCACCGGCGGTTACCTTGTTTTCAGGCTCCAACGGTTTGATCCCCACCAGCATCAGCGCGTCCGGTTGGTTCAGTGCCTCGCGTTCCGACAGGGTTGATCCGATGCTGTCCTTCTTTTTGGACACCATGCGGCCCATTCCCAGGTTCAGGGCGGTTGTGGTGCCGTTCAACTCGCTGCCTGCAGCATGGCCTTTTTCGACCCGCATGACGCCCAGTGCTTCGGTGCCATATGGGACAACGTCGAACTCTTCGCCCTCGGCCATCAGCCTGCGCATCAATGCGTCGCCATAGCGAGAGGGAACCGCGATTTCGAATGCCAGCTCGCCTGAAAAGGAAATCCGGAACAGCCGCGCCCGAAGGCCGTCGCACACGGTGATGGTTCCACAGGCCATAAAGGGGAAGGCCTCATTCGAGATGTCGAATTCCGGGTCGATGATTTTTCGCAGCAGCTTACGGGAATTGGGCCCGGCAACTGCATATTGCGCCCATCCTTCTGTGGTGGATATCAGCTGCACATCCATGTCCGGGCACAGGCATTGGCGCACGAATTCCATGTGGCGATAGACGACTACGGCATTTGCGGTCGTGGTAGTGACGACGAAATGATCCTCGGCCAGCCTTGCCGCTGTGCCGTCATCCATCGCCATGCCATCTTCGCGCAGCATCAGGCCATACCGGGTTTTGCCGACCGCAAGCTTGGCGAAACCATTGGCATAGACCCGGTTCAGGAACGCTGCCGCATCGGTACCCTGCACGTCGATTTTGCCCAATGTCGTGCAGTCGCACACCCCGACCGAGGCACGCGTCTGACGCACTTCACGGTCCACACTCTCGCGCCAATGGGTCTCGCCGGGCAGGGGGAACCACTGCGCGCGCAGCCAGTTGCCAACCTCGACAAACACCGCGCCGCGTTCTTCGGCCCAGTGGTGTGAGGGCGTCAGGCGGGTGGGGTGAAACTCTTTACCCTTCATCCGGCCTGCGAAAGTGGCAATCGGGACGGGGGTATAGGGCGGGCGGAAGATGGTGGTACCTGTCTCGGGGATCGACTTACCGGCCAGCTCGGCCATGATCGCCAGCCCGCCGATATTCGAGGTCTTGCCCTGGTCCGTGGCCATGCCCAGCGTGGTATAGCGTTTCAGATGCTCGACCGAACGGAAGCCCTCCTGATAGCTGAGACGGACATCCTTGACCGTCACATCGTTCTGCTGGTCCAGCCATGCGCGTTTGCAGCCCTGAACGTACCAGAATGGGGTCTGCGCGATGGGTGCGTCCTCGGCCTCAGGCAGATCGGGTTTGGCGTTGGTCAGGTCCAAAGCGGCGATTGCGGCCTCGGCGCCAGAGCGCAACGCGCCGTGGGTAGACATTTCGCCGTTTGCCGCGCCGGCAACGGACATGCCTACCGGCAGGTCCGCGCCGGGAACAAAGGCGGCCAGCGTCTCATCCCATGCGGGGCGGCCGCGCTGGTGGCAGGTCATGTGGACGTTGGGGTTCCAACCGCCCGAGACGCCCAAGGCACCGCATTCCAATGTCCGGGTTGAGCCATCGGGCAGGGCGACTTCGACAAAGCTCAGCCCCAGTCGGCCTTTGGTATTTGTGACCTGAGCACCCTGCAGAACTTCGTAGTCATGGCTGATGGGGGCGTCTTTGCGCACATCGATCACCGCAGTGATTTTGACACCTTTGGCGTGCAGATCAGCTGCGGTGCGGTGGCCGCCATCATTGTTGGTAAAGACCGCGACGCGCTGCGAGGCCGCCACTCCGAAACGGTTGGCATAGATGCGCAGGGAGCTAGCGGTCATGATGCCGGGGCGATCATTGTTCTCGAATGCGATTGGCCGCTCGGTCGCGCCTGCGCACAGCAGCGCCTTTTGGGTATAGATACGCCAGAGGATTTGCCGGGGTTTGCCTGCGGGCAGGCTGGGCAGATGATCGCCCGTACGCTCGACCGCGCCATAAATTCCGTGGTCAAACGCGCCGATCACCGTGGTGCGCGGCATCAGGCGCACATTGGGAAGCGCGGACAGCTCGGCCACAGCCTGCGCCGCCCAGTCAGACGCCGCAGCATCGTCTATGGTGAGTGTTTCGCTGTTCAGGCGACCGCCCAGGGCGAAATCCTCATCCGCCAGAATGACATCCGAGCCCGCACGACCCGCGGTCAAAGCCGCCATAAGACCGGCTGGTCCGGCACCAATGATCAGCAGATCGCAATGGCGAAAGCCCTTGTCGTATTCGTCCGGGTCCTCTTGCATCGAAAGCGATCCAAGCCCGGCTGCGCGACGGATTGTAGGCTCGTACAGCTTTTCCCAGAAGGCTGCAGGCCACATGAAAGTCTTGTAGTAAAAACCCGCAGACAGGAAGTTGGAAAACATGTCATTCACGGCCAGCGCGTCGAATTTCAAGCTGGGCCAGCGGTTCTGTGATCGCGCCTCAAGCCCCTCGAACATCTCGGTCACCGTGGCGCGCGTGTTGGGCTCTTTGTGGGCGCCGCTGCGCAGCTCGACCAGGCCGTTGGGCTCTTCGGATCCGGCGGTCAGAAGCCCGCGCGGGCGGTGGTATTTGAAAGACCGCCCGATCAGACGCACATCATTGGCCAACAGGGCCGAGGCCAGCGTGTCGCCGGGATGCGCAGTATAGCTGCGCCCGTCAAAGCGGAAGTTCAGCGTGGTGTTGCGGTCAATCTGTCCGCCGTTCAGCCGGTTCACCTGCGTCATTTGGAGCGCCCCCGTTCGCGGGCCACATCGCGGGCCAGTTCCACCTTTGAAATCTCGTGGGTGAGCGTGTTGCGCGTGACGACCAGCCAGGATCGGTCACCTGTTTCGTGGTACCAAAGCTCTCGGTGTTCGCCTGCCGGGTTGTCGCGCAGATAGGCATAGTCGTGAAAGGCCTCGACGGCATTTTCCGCCTGCCAATCGGGGCGATCAATCAGCGCGGCGTCACCCAGATAGGTGAATTCTGATGCATCACGAGGCCCAAGAAGGGGGTGGTTGATTATCATGTCTGGTGTCCCCTTTAATGCAGGTTGGGCTGATTGCCCGCGCCTTTTTCGTCGATCATCCGGCCGGTGCGGAACCGGTCCAACCGATAGGCCGTTGCGACAGGGTGCGGTTCGTCTTTTGCAAGCAGATGCGCAAAGCAATAGCCCGAAGCCGGAGTGGCCTTGAACCCGCCATAGCACCAGCCCCCGTTGAAATAGAGGCCCTCGACCGGCGTTTGGTCAATGATCGGTGAGCCATCCATCGACATATCCATCACGCCGCCCCACATCCGCAGCAACCGGGCGCGTCCGATCATCGGCATCAATGCCATGCCACCTTCGCAAACATCCTCGACCACGGGCAAGTTGCCGCGTTGGGCATAGGTGTTATAGCCGTCAAGATCGCCACCGAACACCAGCCCGCCCTTGTCGGACTGACTGACATAAAAATGCCCCGCGCCATAGGTGATGACACTGGGTAGGACGGGTTTTAACCCTTCAGATACAAAGGCTTGCAGAACGTGGCTTTCGATAGGCAGGCGCAGTCCGGCCATCCCCATAACGCGCCCTGAACTGCCCGCAACTGCGCATCCGACTTTGGAGGCGCCGATAAAGCCCTTAGTCGTTTCGACCCCAAGACATTTACCGTCTTCTATCCGCAGCCCGGTAACTTCACAGTTCTGAATAATATCGACGCCATGAAGGTCGGCTGACCGGGCATAGCCCCAGGCCACTGCATCATGGCGCACGGTACCGCCGCGCCGTTGAACAAGGCCGCCCTTGATCGGAAAGCGAGCGTCGTCGAAATTCAGATAAGGGTGTTCGCGCCGCACCTGATCTGCGTCCAGCAATTCGGCATCGGCCCCGTTCAGGATCATCGCATTGCCACGTCGCGTATAGGCGTCACGCTGACCGTCTGTATGGAACAGATTGACGATACCGCGCTGACTGACCATTGCGTTATAGTTTAGGTCCTGCTCGAGCGCTTCCCACAGCTTCAGCGAGAACTCATAGAACGGCTCATTCCCATCCAGCAGGTAGTTCGAGCGAATGATCGTGGTGTTTCGGCCCACATTTCCGCCACCGATCCAGCCTTTCTCGATTACGGCAACATTTCGTTGGCCGTAGATTTTGGAAAGGTAATGCGCGGTTGCCAGACCATGCCCGCCGCCACCGATTACGATGATGTCGTAATGGGCCTTAGGTTCAGGTTCACGCCAGACCGGTTTCCACCCTTTGTGGCCGGTTAGCGCCTCTTTGATAACTCGAAAGCCGGAATATCTCATGAATCGGACCTTTTCTTCCAAACTTCATTATTTTCGGGCGCAGCGATATCCCCATATGCGACATGGGTGTGTCTGAATCAGACCCTCAGGCACAAGAAATAAGGCCGGAAAACCAATCGGTGAAATCAGATACCTCGGCTGAGTTGCGAAGGACGGATAAAAAATAGCCCTCACAGGCGGGTGCGGAATCTTTGCTGGCAAGGCGGACTTTGCCCGATTTCAGGGCTTGCTCTGCGATGATAGAATTCACCAGCGCAACACCGCTGCCTGAAACGGCAAGTTGCAGGGCGAGGCCATAGGAATCCACAAAATATGATGGCTTGCGCAGTTTCTGGCCGGTGATTTCACCCCATGACGCCCAACTGTCCGATGTGCCAACGGATTCGATCAGGGGCAGTTCAAGCCAATTGCCGCTTAGATTCGGCGACACCACCGGGACAAGGCGATTGGGATTCAACGGTTTCGCATTTTTCCCGACTTGTTTTTCTGAACCAAAGCGTACCTCAATATCTGCGCGCGATGCTGCGTATTCGTCAGGCCAGATCGTGCTGACAAATCGGAGTGAGGTTTCCGGGTGCTGGGCCTGAAATTCGGGTAATGCCGGCGAGATGACCCATTCGATGATGCTGATAGAGGCTGCCACCGTGATATGGCGAGCTTTTTCTTCGGCCAAATAGGGTGAGGCTGCGGAGTGCAACATATCCAAGGCTGCCTCGACTTGTGGCAGCAGCTTCCGCCCTTCATCCGTCAAAGAAAGACCGCGCGCGTGGCGGTGGAACAGAACGACGCCCAGACGGGTTTCCAAGGCTTTGATTTGTTGGCTGACTGCGGATTGCGTCAACCCGATCTCATCTGCCGCCGCGGTCGAACTGAGCCGCCGCGCGGCCGCTTCGAACGACCGAAACCACGTTAGAGGAGGGAGTGTTTTTGCCATCGGTAACCGACCTATTAGTGCTATTAATACCTAAGGCTCAAGTTCTTTCGTTTGTCAAAAGATGTTTCTAACGGTGATATTTCCTCAAGCAGATTTGGGGAGACGGCAGTGCAGCCAAATATCAGAAAAATAGTGACTTTCGACGAAGAGGTTCTGGTTGAAGGATTTCGGGCAGCGGAACGCCCGTGGCGCATGTTTGCCGTAGCGGCGGTTGTGTCGAACCCCTGGGCTGGCCGGTATGTCGAGGATCTGAGGCCGGAAATTCTGGCCTATGGACCTGTGCTGGGGCAAATGTTGACTGACCGGATGGTCACGCTTGCAGGCGGCGGCGAGGTGATCGAAGCCTATGGCAAAGCGGCGGTTGTTGGGCTGGATGGCGAGGTCGAACATGCCTCGGGCCTGATCCACACGCTGCATTTCGGGAATTACTATCGTCAAGCGGTTGGGGCCAAGTCCTATCTGTCCTTCACCAATACCCGCGGTCCGGCGAACACTCCGATCATGGTGCCCATGATGGACAAGAATGATGCCGGGCGTAGATCGCATTATCTGACGCTGCAGTTTGCAATCCCCGACGCACCGCGCGCGGATGAAATTGTGGTCGTGCTGGGTGGCGCAACCTCGGGCCGTCCCCATCATCGGATCGGCGACCGTTATCAGGACCTCAAGGATTTGGGCCATGACGTCGACAACCCGGCCTCGGTCTGAACTCAGCACCCTGGCGGTGATTGATCAGGGCCAAGGGCCGCTGGTTATTCTGCTGCACGGGGTTGGCCTGCGGGCCGAGGCGTGGGGCGCGCAGATCGACGCCCTGGTCGCTGCGGGGTATCGTGTCTTGTGCCCGGATATGCCAGGACATGGTCAGTCGAGCTTTGATCATCCGACTGGCTTGGAGGCCTACGTGCACCGCACGGCGTCCGTGCTGACAGAGCCCGCTGTCTTGATCGGCCATTCAATGGGCGCCCTGATAGCGCTCCGACTGGCGGCGGATGTGCCAGATAGCGTTCTTGGCGTTGCGGCATTGAATGCGATCCATCGGCGTCCGGTTGCCGCGCACAAGGCCGTCGTCGCACGTGCCTCGGCCTTGGAGGTATCGGGGCCAAATGATCCCACGGTCACGTTGCAACGTTGGTTTGGCGAAGCCTCGTCCGCCGAGCGACAGGCCTGCAGGCGCTGGCTAACTGAGGTTGATCCGGCGGCCTACAAATCCGCGTATACCGCTTTTGCCGAAACGGACGGTCCTTCCGATGATGAACTGGCCCGTATCGCTTGTCCCGCCTTGTTCATGACCGGCGCGGATGAGCCGAATTCTACGCCTGAAATGTCTCGGGACATGGCGCGTTTGGTTCCCTCGGGACAAGCGTCAATCATCGCAGGTGCCGCACATATGTTGCCGATGACTCATCCCGCCGAAGTAAACGCACAGCTGTTGGAATTTGTGGGGGGGTGCCAGCCATGACAAGTATGGACCCCCGAGCTTTGCGTGACGCCTTTGGCAGCTTTATGACCGGGGTGACAGTGGTGACGGCACGGGACGAGCACGGTGCGCCGGTCGGGTTCACCGCAAACTCGTTTTCGTCTGTGTCACTTGACCCGCCATTGCTGCTGGTGTGTCCGGGGAAGTTTCTGTCCAGCCACGAAATTTTCGCCAACTGCACCCGGTTTGCGGTGAATGTGCTTGCAGATGGACAGCAAGAGATATCGAACACTTTCGCTGGGTATAAAGGGGACCGGTTTGCAAAGGTCGCGCACAGCAATGGCCTTTTTGATCTACCCCTAATCGACGGGGCGCTGGCGCAGTTTTGCTGCAAGACCCATCAGGTCCTTCCCGCCGGTGATCATACCTTATTGATCGGTGAGGTGGCAGAGTTCTCGCACTCGGTCGGGCAGGGTCTTGGATATGTCGGAGGGTCGTATTTCAGCCTGGGGCTCGAACGTGAAATCGACGCCATGGTACCGACGATCTGCGGCGCGATCATCCGCAAAGATGACAGTGTTTTGCTGGAGCAGAGCAACGGTGCCTATCGTCCCATTCAAATCGCCGGGGTTGAACGCGGCGGGCAGCGAAACCGGTTGACCCAGGGCCTGTCCGAACGTGGACTGAAGGTCGAGGTCGAACAGGTCTATTCCTCATTCGACGATGCGGAAACAAAGCAGCATTACACCTATTTTCTGGCCAGCTGTTCCCGACCAACGCCGCTTGAGGGCGCCGAATGGATCAGAACGGATGACCTTCCGAACCTAAAATACGTGTCCGGTGGTGTCCGCCACATGATGACCCGCTATGCGATGGAAGCCAAAGAGGGGGATTTCTCTCTCTACCTAGGTGACGCCTCTCAGGGCGACATTCACAGCTTACGATAAAGGAGCAGGTCAATGGAATTTTCCCTGTTTGCCCATATGGAACGTTTGTCGCCAGATCAGCCGCATGACGTTTTGTATGACGAATTCGTCAGCCTTGTGAAAATGGCGGACGAGGGCGGGATGCGCGCTGTCTGGACTGGCGAGCATCACGGGATGGAGTTCACCATCGCGCCCAACCCCTTTATCTCGCTAGTCGATCTGGCTCATCACACCCGGAATGTACGGCTGGGGACGGGTACGGTAGTCGCCCCGTTCTGGCATCCGATCAAATTGGCCGGAGAGGCCGCCGCGGCAGATCAGATTACCAAAGGCCGGATCGAGCTGGGGATCGCACGCGGCGCATATTCTTATGAGTATGAGCGCCTGATGCCGGGGATGGATGCCTGGGAAGCGGGCCAACGGATGCGGGAAACAACCCCTTTGCTTCCGCGAATCTGGCAGGGCGATTGTGCGCATGAGGGTGAGTTTTATTCCTTTCCGGCAACCACATCTGCGCCGAAACCGTTTCAGAAAAACGGTCCGCCGATCTGGATCGCAGCGCGGGACCCCAATAGTCATGAATTCGGTGTCCACAACGGGTTTAACATCCAGGTCACCCCCCTGTGGCAGGGCATGGAAGAGATTGAAACGCTGATGGACCGCTTCAATGCAGCCTGCGACAGCCATACCGGACCGCGCCCCAAAATCATGCTGTTGCATCACACATATGTCGGCAAAGACGCAGACGATGTTGCACAAGGCGTTCAGGAATTGCGCCGGTATTACAACTATTTCGGTGCCTGGTTCATGAATAAACGCCCGGTCGCACACGGTTTGATCCAACGGATCAACCAGGACGAGATGGATGCAAACCAGATGTACACAAGTGATAAGCTGGCGCGCGACCTGACGGTTGGTACAGCGCAGCAGGTTATCGACCGGATCAAACGTTATGAAGATTTGGGCTATGATGAGTTTTCGTTCTGGGTCGACAGCGGGATGACGAACGAGCGAAAACGTGCCTCTCTGGCGCGGTTCATCGACGATGTCATGCCAGCCTTTCAGTGAGGAACACTATGGGAAATCTACCGCATTTTCAGCTTTTCATTGATGGCGCCTGGTCTGAGGGGGCGACGTCTCAGGTTATGACATCTGCAAATCCCGCAACTGGGCAGGGGTGGGCTACGTTTTCCTGTGCGGCACCTGAGGATGTCGACAGGGCAGTCGCCGCCGCCAAACGTGCGCTTGATGATCCGCAATGGCGCGACATGACGGCCACAGCGCGCGGCAAGCTTCTTTATCGCCTGGCCGACCTGGTTGCCGAAAACGCTGCACGGCTTGGGGAATTTGAGACAACAGACAGCGGCAAACTGCTGGCAGAAACCTCGGCGCAAACTGGGTATGTCGCGGATTATTACCGCTATTTCGCAGGGCTTGCGGATAAGGTTGAAGGGACGGTTCTGCCCATCGACAAGCCGGATATGCATGTGTTTACCACGCGCGAACCCATTGGTGTTGTCGCGGCTATTGTGCCTTGGAATGCACAAATGTTCCTGACAGCGACCAAGTTGGGCCCGGCGCTTGCGGCTGGGTGTACCGTCGTGCTGAAGGCGTCCGAAATCGCACCCGCCCCGATGCTGGAATTCGCGCGTTTGATTGAACAGGCAGGATTCCCCGCGGGCGTTGTCTCGGTCATCACCGGGGATGCGGAAAACTGTGCAATTCCACTAACCCGCCATCCCGATCTGGATCGCATCGCCTTTACCGGTGGCCCCGAGACAGCGCGCCATGTGGTCAGGAATTCCGCCGAAAACTTCGCCGTCACCTCGCTGGAGCTTGGTGGCAAATCGCCGATACTTGTTTTTGAAGACGCGGATCTGGATGGGGCCGCAAATGGCCTGATCGCTGGAAACTTTGGCGCGTCGGGGCAAAGTTGCGTTGCGGGCACGCGCGGGCTGGTGCAGCGATCCGTTCTGCAAGATCTGATCGGCCGCATCAAAGAAAAGGCGGGTGCAATCGTTCTGGGTGACCCGCTGGAGGCCGGTACCCATGTCGGACCGCTATGTACCATGGCGCAAGTGAACAAGATCGAAGAGACCCTGGCCAAGTCAGCGGAGCAGGGGGCCGTGGTCCATTTCGGAGGGCAACCTGCGGATCGGCCCGGCAATTACATGAACCCAACCCTGGTCGAGTGCATATCGCCCGAGACCGAGACGTTGAAAGTTGAGATGTTTGGCCCGGTCATGTCTCTGCTGCCATTCGATACCGAAGAAGAGGCCATCGCGTTAGCCAACAGCACAGTCTTTGGGCTGGGTTCAGGTGTGTTTACGCAGAACCTGGCGCGGGCGCATCGGGTGTCCAAGCGGATCAAGTCCGGGATTTGTTGGGTTAATACCTATCGCGCGATCTCTCCTATCGCGCCGTTTGGCGGGTTCAATCAATCAGGGTATGGTCGTGAAGCCGGGGTTGAAGCCATCCTCGATTACACCCGGACCAAGACCATCTGGATCAGCACCTCGCAAGAGCCGATGGCGAACCCGTTTGTGATGCGCTAGGTCTGTTGTCAGACAGATATCGGAGCGCGGTCATGAAGTTGAAACATCCGAATTTTAAACCTCCGGCAGACGCAAATGACCGGAAGGAGATCCCTCCGGTCATTTGCTATCCGCCCGAAACGATGCCGCAACCTGATCTGGTTGCGTTGACCGACCTGAGGCAGCATGCGGTGAAAACCGCCGAAGTCATGGCAGCCCCGCGTGATGCAGCCTGTATTGAAGTGCCCGCGGGGGCCTTTATTCGGGTGGTGTCGGTCGATGGCGCGCAGGTCGGTGATCTGAACATGTGGAACAAGCACGACCTGACCGAACGGTTCTATTCCGGCAAAACCCGCGCGCTGCATGGCACGCATCTGTCGACCGGGGATCGGATGTGGTCAAGATTTCCAAATATGCGACCCATGGCGACCATCGTCACGGATACTCTGGATTGGTATGGGTTCGATTCATACGGCGGATCCGTGCATGACGTAATCGGGACCCGCTGTGACCCCTATACCGGGCGATTGCTGTCTGGCGATGACTACCATTATTGCTGCCATTCCAACCTGACACGGGCATTGGCCAGCCATTGTGGCCTGCCGCTGCATGAGGCCGAAATGCACGTCCACGACGTGTTGAACGTCTTCATGTGCACCGGATTTACGCAGGACACAGGCCAATACTTCATGAAGGCAAGCCCGGTGCGTCCGGGTGATTATCTGGAATTCTACGCCGAGATTGACCTGATCGTCGGCCTTTCAGCTTGTCCCGGGGGCGATTGCTCGTCCGAGCATTCCTCGGACGCAGCCGCTTGTTATCCATTGGTTATGGAAGTCTATGACCCCGGTGAAGACATCCGAAACGCGCATATTCAGCCCAAGCGATCTGCTTATGATCGCACCCATGGGGCAGGTTAAGAGGTCAGGCGTAGCCCAAGCCGGTCCAGCATCCGACAGCATAGGTCGAGCTGTTCGATCTCGACGTACTCATCTGCTTTATGGGCCTGTGTGATCGAGCCGGGACCGCAGACAATCGCATGGGTGCCAAGCTGCTGAAACAGGCCAGCTTCAGTGGCGAATGACACAACACCTGTTCCGTTCGCCCCAGTCAGCTCGGCAACCAGTTTGCGGGCGGCGTTTTCTTCCATTGGCTCAAGGCCTGCAACCTCGGCCGTGATATCCTGCGTGATGCTGGCTTCACTATGGACGGCCTGCATTTCGGGTAGCAGGCTGTGGGTCACATAGTCAGACAGGGTTTGCTTGACGAAATCCGCATCGCTGGCCTGAACCGGGCGCATTTCCCAGCCGACATCGGCTTTGCTGGCAATGACGTTATGGGCGACGCCGCTATTGAAGAACCCCACGTTTATAGTGGTCCAGGGTGGCTCGAAGGGGCTGTTTGTTGGCGCGCGGGATTTCAATATCTGACGCAGTTCCAGAAGTTTTCCTACATAGCGTGCCGCGTATTCCGCCGCATTAACCCCATCATCCGGGGCCGAGCTGTGTCCTTCGAGCCCGACAAATCGTGTCGTGTATTCATAGCACCCCTTATGCCCTTCGATCAGGCACATTTCGGTGGGCTCTCCGATTATTGCGATATCCGGCACTATTCCTCGTTCGGAAAGATCGTTCACCATGTTCTGCGCGCCCAAACATCCGGTTTCTTCATCATAGGTGAAGGCAAAGTGCAGCGGTTGGGTCAGTTTTCTGGCATCCAGCGTTTCGGCAAGTGCAAGTGCGGCGGCGATGAAGCCCTTCATGTCACAGGTGCCACGTCCGTAAAGTCTGCCATCTTTCTCGGTCATCAAAAACGGGTCTGATGTCCAGTTCTGATCCGCGACGGGAACCACATCCGTGTGGCCGGATAACAAGATGCCGCCGGGAATGTCTGGGCCCATGGAAGCAAATACATTGGCCTTGGTGCCAGTATCATCCCGGGTTTCGATGCAGCGTGCACCCAAGGCCTGCAACCTGTCCCTTAGATAGCTGATGATCTTAAGATTGCTGTCTGCAGATACCGTTTCAAACGCGATCAGATCGGCGAGGATATCTTGGGTTCTTTGCAGGGTCATGGCTTTACAAACAGCTTTCTTGGGCGGTTACAGAAACATTCGGCAGGACCGGTATCGGTGATCAGGATCGACTCGGTGATCTCTAACCCCCAGTCATTCAACCAGAGGCCAGGCATAAAGTGAAACGTCTTGCCAGGTTCCTGGATTGTCTCATCCTCGGGACACAGAGATATCGTGCGCTCACCCCAGTCCGGGAGATAGCTCAGACCTACTGGATAGCCACAGCACGCGCGGCTTTCAATGTGGACGTATCTGACAATCAGGCATCCACACTGTACGTCGTTCCCATTTGTATCCTGATTGCGTCCCCACTAGATCGGGTCTGCGTCATGAAAGACCGAAACGCCCTGATGGACGTAGAACGACCACCCCTCGTTTCCGGTTAGCCACGTCATGTTCGAAGGATCTTCGAAGAACAGCGCGTCCAGCCCGGCCTTGGCCACGGCTTTTCGTGATTGGACAGACGACGGTCATATTCCCCCCGAGTGAATGCCGGATTCACTTGGCTCATCGGATCCTCGTGTCGTGATTAGAGACGTGTTGACAGAACTTTACGAATCCGATCACGTCAATGGACAACTCAGGAAGGAAATACTGTTGAAACTCAGTTCAAACCCACACCGCGGCAAGGAAAAATTGATTCCTGATGCTCCATTTCCTTCGATAAACGCGGCTCGCGTAGCTGATTTGTTAACAGTATGCCCTGCAGCAGCGGAAACCAATCTGGTAGAAGCCAAGGATTTGGCCAATGTCGCCGATCTATGGGTCAAAGATGAGCGTGGGCGTATGAACCTCGGGTCATTCAAGGCTTTGGGGGCTGCCTATGTCATCGCCCGTCACGCTGCTGATCTGGCGCAGACACCGGATGAGTCTACTTTACGCGGGAAAACCTATGTCACCGCTAGCGCGGGTAACCACGGGATGAGTGTAGCAGCAGGTGCACGGATATTTGGGGCTGATGCAGTGGTCTATATCGCCGAAACCGTACCTGAAAGTTTCGCGGAACGCCTTCGTGCGCAAAAAGCCAGGGTCGTTCGTCAAGGTACGGATTATGCCGCCAGTATGGAGGCTGCTGGCAAAGCGGCGCAGGATAACGGTTGGACATTGCTATCTGACAGTTCGTGGGACGGGTATTACGAGCTGCCGCACACCCTGATGGAGGGATATCTGCAGTTGGCTGCAGAGGCGGTGCGCCAATGCCCAAATGCGCCCACGCATATCATTTTGCAGGCCGGGGTAGGTGGGCTAGCAGGGTCGGTTGCAGCTTATGCGCGCCATGCCTGGGGTGATGGACCCAAAATCATTGTCGTGGAACCCGAAGCGGCCCCTGCGTTGCAAGCCAGTATCGAAGCAGGTACCTGCGTCTTTGCGGATGGGCCTGACAGCATCATGGGGCGGCTGGACTGTAAAGAACCATCGCTGATCGCGCTGAATGGTCTGGCGCGGGATGCAGACTGTTTTCTGACGCTCTCGGATGACGACGTGGTGCGGTATTTACCGGCCATGGCAGAGGCTGGGTTGGCGACAACTGCTTCGGGCGGGGCGGGCGTCGCAGCAGCGATGAATGCAGATGTCTGCGAGGCCCTGAACATTGGAAGCGATGCCCAAGTTCTGTGCATTTTATCCGAAGTACCGGATTGAAGAAGGCCAAGAAGCATCTGAATCCTGCCCTGGAATAAGCGCAGGAAGCGGCAAGTTAAGAGGGTGCAACTGCCCCCAAAGGCAGAATCCGATTGCGCCTGAAAACGCGGGGTTCGCAAATCCGTACCTCTGCCCTATCAAAATGAGATTAATAGCCCCCCAAAGCGCGGTTTCTAGATTGGATTGCACCAGATAATTTTGGCGTTTTCCAATCGGTCAAGGAATTTCGACATGCGAATCTCTCAGCAACTCAGTATCGATGTCGAGGTCTGGGCTGGGAGATGCGGCGGTTTAAATAGCAATTATAACCCATTTAAATAATTAGATTTATGTTGTTGATTGGGAAGTTAAATAGAGGCGAATGAAGCAAGTTAATTACGCCATTCAAGGCCTTGCGTTGCGGACGAGATATCGAAATATCAGTTGAGCTGAAGTGAATTACAGGATTCTTTGTCGCCTAGCTGTCACATTTATGGTTGCGTGGTTGGTCCCCCATGTCCTTAAATAGGGTGGACTGGTCTTTGAGATCCGGATGAACCGGGCAAGCAAAGACCGCACAGGGGAGCCAAGTTGGTAATGTCAAATGACGCAGCGTTCGTCGAATTTCAGCGTGTTCAAAAATCTTATGACGGCGAGATACTCGTCGTAAAAGACCTTAATCTCTCGATGCCAAAGGGTGAGTTTCTAACTATGCTCGGCCCCTCGGGGTCAGGCAAGACAACTTGCCTAATGATGTTGGCCGGATTTGAAACCGCTACTCATGGCGAAATCATGTTGGACGGACGCCCGATCAACAACATTCCACCACATAAGCGCGGGATTGGCATGGTGTTCCAAAACTATGCATTGTTCCCGCATATGACTGTGGCTGAAAACCTTTCGTTCCCGCTTGAAGTGCGCAACATCGGCAAAAGCGATCGGGAAGAAAAAGTGAAGCGTGCGCTGGATATGGTCCAGATGGGCGCCTTTGGCAGCCGTCGTCCGGCGCAACTGTCCGGCGGTCAGCAGCAGCGGATCGCCTTGGCCCGTGCTTTGGTGTTCGAGCCTGAGCTAGTTTTGATGGACGAACCGCTGGGCGCGCTGGACAAGCAATTGCGCGAACATATGCAGTTCGAGATTACCCGTCTGGCGCATGAGCTGGGGATTACGACAGTTTACGTGACCCACGACCAGACAGAGGCGCTGACGATGTCGGATCGCGTGGCCGTGTTCGACGACGGACGCATCCAGCAGCTTGCGCCGCCGGATCTGCTCTATGAAGAGCCCGAAAATAGCTTTGTTGCCCAGTTCATTGGTGAAAACAACACCTTGGAAGGCGCTGTTAAGTCAATCGACGGCGACTCGTGCGTGGTTGCACTGGATGATGGATCAGAAATTGACGCCAAACCGGTCAATGTCAGCGCTGCTGGTGAACGGACCAAAGTTTCAATCCGCCCCGAACGGGTGGAGTTCAACAAAGATCGCCTGCATGCCGATGCGCATACGCTAAAGGCGACTGTCAAAGAATTCATCTATATGGGTGATGTCTTCCGGTTCCGCCTATCTGTGGCGGGCAATGAAGACTTTATCATCAAGACCCGAAACGCTCCCGATGCGGTTCGGTTGTCGCCCGGCCAGGAAGTTGAAATCGGTTGGTTGGCCCATGATTGCCGGGCACTTGACGCCTGATGAAGAACGTCCCCTGGTGGATCGCTGGGGGGTAAATGGCGGCCGGGTTGCCCCGTGATCCGGTCTGTTCAGAAATTTACGGGTATAACAGGGAGTTAACAATGAAAGTTAAAACCACTTTGATGGCAAGCGCCATTGTTGCCGTGGCCGGAGGCGCCATGGCCGAGGAGATGACGATTGTCTCGTGGGGCGGCGCCTATTCCAAGTCACAGCTGAAGGCGTATCACGAGCCCTATTCTGAAAAGAGCGGCATCACTATCCTTAACGATGACAGCTCGGCCGAAGCGGTTGCCAAGCTGCGCGCGATGAACGAAGCGGGCAACATCACCTGGGACGTAGTGGATGTTGTTGCTGCGGACGCAATTCGTCTGTGTGACGAAGGTCTGGCGATGGAGATCGACCCCGACACCATGCTGGCCCCGGCGCCCGACGGCACTTCGGCTGCCGATGATTTCGGTGACCTGCTGGTCAGCGAGTGCTTTATCCCGCAGATCGTGTATTCGACTACATTCGGCTATCGTACAGACCTGGTAGGTGACACACCTCCGACCGATGTCTGCGCCGTATTTGATCTGGAGGCCTATCCGGGCAAGCGTTCACTGGAAAAGCGCGCCATCAACAACATGGAATGGGCGCTGATCTGTGACGGCGTCGCCAAAGATGACGTTTATGACGTTCTGGCGACCCCTGAAGGTCAGGATCAGGCGTTGGCGAAACTGGGAACCATCAAGGACAACGTCGTCTGGTGGTCCGCGGGTGCCGACACGCCGCAGCTTCTGGCCGATGGCGAGATCATCATGGGCTCGACCTATAACGGCCGTCTGTTCAGCGTGATCGAAGAGCAGAAGCAGCCCGTTGCCATGCTGTGGGACGCGCAGATCTTTGACCTGGACGGCTGGATCATCCCCGCCGGTCTGAGCGAAGAGCGTCAGCAGCGTGCGCTGGACTACATCATGTTCGCAACGGACACGCAGCGTCTGGCGGATCAGGCTAAGTACATCTCGTACGGTCCGGCCCGTGCCTCTTCGGCTCCGCTGGTTGGTCAGCATGCCGAGCTTGGCATCGACATGGCGCCGCACATGCCGACCGATCCGGAAAACGCCAAGAACACGTTCCTGTATAACTACGAGTTCTGGGCGGATTACCGCGATGACATCGAAGCGAAATTCCAGGCTTGGCTTGCGAAATAATCGTTTGATTTCATGAAACAGTCGGGGGCGGTGCGCCGCCCCCAGACCCAAGCAGAGTCAAGGGGCACAAATGACTGACGCAAGCCAAAATGCGGGGCCGATGCTGGCAGCGGACGGAACGCCGCTCAAGCAATCGCTGGCACGTTCACTGCGGCGGCAGAAATTACGAGCATTGATGCTCGTCGCTCCGCTTCTGCTATTTGTCATGTTTTCCTTTATCGTGCCGATTGCTTCAATGCTGTTCCGCTCGGTTGAAAACAGCATGGTTTCAGAGACCCTCCCGCTTACTGTGGAAGCCCTGCAAAGCTGGGACGCCCAAAGCGGTGAGCTTCCGGACGAAGCAGTATACGACGCATTTGTTCGCGACATGGTCGTTGCCGTTGATAGCAAAACCCACACCCGCCTTGGCTCGCGTCTGAACTACGAAGAGACTGGCATGTCTTCTTTGTTCCGCCGCTCTGGCCGGAAAATGGGCAAGCTTGACCCTGAAACCGATGGACCGTTCAAGGAACAGATCATAGAGATTCACGAGGGCTGGGGCGATCCTAAGACATGGGCAGTGATCAAGACCCATTCGCCAACGGTTACCAATGGTTATTTCCTGAACGCGGTCGATATGCGCCGCACGCCCGAAGGCGCGCAGTCGCAGCCTGAAGACAAGCAGATTCTGATCAAGCTGTTTGGCCGCACATTGTTCATGTCGCTGGTGATTACGGTGTCCTGCATCTTGTTGGCCTATCCGGTTAGCTACCTGCTGGCGACCCTGCCGATGCGGGTGTCGAACCTGCTGATGATCCTCGTTCTCTTGCCTTTCTGGACCTCACTTCTGGTGCGGACCTCGGCGTGGAAAGTGATGTTGCAACAGCAGGGCGTGATTAATGAAACATTGGTCTGGCTTGGACTTGTGGCCGATGATGCACGACTGGTGATTATCAATAACCAGATCGGCACGATCATTGCGATGACGCATATCCTGCTGCCGTTCATGATCCTGCCGATGTATTCAGTGATGCAGACGATCCCGGTGACTTACACGCGCGCGGCGAAATCCATGGGCGCGACCAACTGGACGACCTTCTGGCGTATCTACTTCCCACAATCCATTCCG
Source organism: Ruegeria sp. CDSA241 (assembly GCF_059611265.1). Lineage (NCBI taxonomy): Bacteria > Pseudomonadati > Pseudomonadota > Alphaproteobacteria > Rhodobacterales > Roseobacteraceae > Ruegeria > Ruegeria sp. CDSA241. The sequence goes on along the minus strand of NZ_JBXWPF010000002.1, from coordinate 237,741 downwards.
GGTATCGGAGCGGGCTCGATCCTCGTGTTCATTCTGTCGATCGGTTACTACATCACGCCTGAAATCGTTGGCGGCACAAAAGGTGTCTTCATCTCGAACCGGATTGCCTATCACATCTCGTCCTCGCTGAACTGGGGGCTGGCTGCGGCCTTGGGTACAATCCTGCTGGGTGTCGTCATGCTGCTCTACTGGGTCTACGACAAGATCGTGGGCATTGATAATGTGAAGTTGGGATAATCGACATGGCTGCACTTACACCGATATCCCGCAAACCGCTCTCCATGGTTCTGCCCAGTGTCGCCTTGGCGGGTGCCTTCGCCGGCGTCTTTGTCGGCGCGGGCAACGGCTCGATCCTTTTGGGCATTCTGGGTGGCGCAGCTCTGATCGCCGCGCTGGCCTGGGTCTACATCAACGTTCTGAAGAACGAAAAACTGGCGCGCTGGATCAATATCCTGGGTTTCGGCGTCATCGGTTTCCTGTTGACAGGTCCGATGGGTGGCATTCTGGGCCTGTTGGGCGGTTGGTTTTTTATCTTCTTTATCTATTGGCTCTATGAAGGCCGGTATCGTCGCAAACTGCTCAGCTATCTGACGCCAAAACAGGTGTTCTATCACTATCTGTTCCGGGTTATCTGCGGTGCGATCTTCGTGTTCCTGATCACTCCGATCCTTGTGGTTCTGCCGCTGTCGTTCAACGCGCAGGACTTCTTTACCTTCACCCCTGAGATGCTGAGTCTGGACCCCGAAGGATATTCGCTGAAGCATTACCGCGATTTCTTCACCAACAATGAATGGCAGCGCAGCTTCAAGAACTCGCTGATCATCGCGCCGATTGCGACGATCATCTCGGTCTCGCTGGGCACGTTGGCGGCCATCGGCCTCAGCCAGAGCCACGTACCCGGCCGCCGCGTCATCATGGGCGTCCTGATCTCGCCGATGATCGTGCCGTTGATCATCTCGGCCACCGGCATGTTCTTCTTCTACAGCGATATCGGCCGCTTCATGGAAGGTACGCTGGGCATGAACAAGAACTTCGTGGGCTATGTGAAAGTTGTCCTTGCCCACGCCGTTCTGGGCATCCCTTTCGTCATCATCACCGTGACTGCGACGCTGGTGGGCTTTGATCGCTCTCTGACGCGGGCGGCGGCGAATATGGGCGCGGGCCCGGTGCGGACATTCTTCAAGATTCAGATGCCCCTGATCCTGCCGGGCGTGATCTCGGGCGGCCTCTTCGCCTTTATCACCTCGTTTGATGAGGTGGTTGTGGTGCTGTTCGTTGGCTCTGCCAGCCAGAAGACACTGCCATGGCAGATGTTCACTGGCCTGCGCGAACAGATCAGCCCGACCATTCTGGCGGTAGCGACTATCCTAGTGGTGATCTCGATTGCGCTGTTGACCACGGTAGAGCTGCTGCGGCGGCGGTCTGAACGCATGCGGGGGCTCAGTCCCGCTTGACGCGACTCACAAGGTGATTTAGCGATTTCACCATGCACCCCGGTCACGATGGCGTCGTGACATCTAGGCGGGTGCATGGCTCTCGGTTCCCGAGGCCGCTTGTCCTGAACGCCGGGACTTGTGGCCGGGCTTTGCCTGTCCGGCATCGAGGAGAGACCAAAATGAATGATCTAAACAATCGCCCCGAATTCTTTACCTGCCACAACGGTGACAAGGCGCCTTTGCCCTTTAGTAAGGCAGAATATGCACGCCGTCTGGCCAGCTTGCGCGCCACGATGGCCGCCCGCGATATTCCAGCAGTTCTGCTGACTTCCATGCAAAACATCGCCTATTACTCGGGCTTCTTGTATTGCTCGTTCGGGCGTCCCTACGGTTGCGTTGTCACTCAGGACAAATGCACCACCGTGTCGGCCAATATCGACGCCGGCCAGCCTTGGCGTCGCTCGGTTGAAGACAACGTGATCTATACCGACTGGAAGCGGAACAATTACTGGCGCGCGGTGGCTGATCTGATTGGATCAGCCGGTCGGGTCGGGATCGAAGGCGATCACATGACACTGGCAATGCGCGACACCGCACTGGATATGCTGGGCCAACCTGAACTGGTTGATATCGCACCCGACACAATGGCCGCACGCATGGTGAAATCCGCCGAAGAGATCGCGCTTATCAAAGGCGGCGCACACACAGCAGATGTGGGCGGCGCAGCCATTCACGCGGCGATCCGCGAAGGCGCGAACGAGATCGATATCGCCATGGCCGGCCGTGACGCGATGGAGGCCGAGATTGCTCGTGCTTATCCAGAAGCCGAGTACCGCGACACCTGGGTCTGGTTCCAATCCGGCCTGAACACTGATGGCGCACATAACCCGGTCACCAAGCGGGCGCTGCAAAAGGGCGATATCCTGTCGTTGAACACATTCCCGATGATCTCGGGCTATTACACTGCGCTGGAACGCACCTTGTTTTTGGGCGAACCCGACGCTGACAGCCTGCGCATCTGGAAGGCAAACGTCGCCGCGCATGAGTTGGGGCTGAGCCTGATCAAACCGGGCGCGACCTGCTCGGGGATCACGGCTGAGATCAACCGTTTCTTCGCCGACGAAGGCCTGCTGCAATACCGGTCCTTTGGCTATGGCCATTCCTTCGGCATACTCAGCCATTACTACGGTCGTGAAGCGGGTCTTGAACTGCGCGAGGATATCGACACGGTTTTGGAACCCGGCATGGTCGTGTCCATCGAGCCGATGCTGTGGATTCCTGAAGGACAGCCCGGTGCCGGTGGCTATCGTGAGCATGACATTCTAGTGGTCGAAGAGGCCGGTGCCGAGAACATCACCGGCTTCCCCTATGGGCCAGAACACAACACGATCAGCGCCTGATCACATGGGCAGGAAGGGCGATCAGCCCTTCTTGCCCCGTTCGTGAAAGATGAAGCCGATAAAGTTCAGCAGCACCTGTGCCGCCAGAATCTGCGTGCTTTCGGTTGGGTCGTAACTTGGGGCGACTTCAACAAGGTCGATCCCGACCACGTCACCGCGTTTCGCCAGCCCCTGAAGAATTTCCAGCACATCGTAATACAAAAACCCGCCATGGCTGGGCGTACCCGTACCAGGTGCGATTGAGGGGCAAAACGCGTCGATATCAATCGTAACGTAATACCGCGCGCCCTCGGGGATGCGTTCAACCACGCCCTCGGTGCCCAGTTTGCGCACCTGTCGTACGGACAAGATGTCCGAGCCGCGAGCGCGGGCATCCTCATACCCTTCCTTGGCGGTTGATGACACGTTTCGAATGCCCAGCTGGGTCATGCCCGAGACGTACGGCTTTTCAATCGCCCGCCGCATCGGATTGCCGTGGCCAGCAGTGACGCCATGACGCTCGTCAACGAAATCCAGATGCGCGTCGATCTGGACCACATGGATCGGACCGTTCTGCGCGCAATCTGAGGCAAAGGCGTTGATGCAGGGGATATTCACCGAATGATCGCCGCCGATGGTGACGGGCAGGGCGCCTGCGGACAGAATACGTTCGACGCCGTATTGAATATTGGCGTGGCTCTCATCTGTCTTGGTGTGGATAATATCGGCATCCCCAATATCGACCATCCGCACCGATCCATCCAGATAAGTGGCGTCATCCTCATGGTCATAGGCCCCGGCATGGCCAAAGCTGAACAGGGTTGAGGCCTCGCGTACAGCACGGGGCCCAAAGCGCGCGCCGGACCTCCATTGAGTGCCAAAGTCGAAAGGCGCCCCCATGACTGCGACATCCGCGTCGATATTGTCCCAATCCTCGACATACGGCGCTTTGCCGAAGGTCGAAATGCCGACGAAAGGCAGATTAAGCCGCCCACCGCTATACCCATGTGATGACATGGCGAGTTTCCCGTTTCTTGCTGTTCAACGGCAGCTTAGACAGGAATTCAAAGCTGCGATAGGTGGGGGCTGTGGGCTTGATTATCCGATTGTGCGAAGTGTATCTGGTGCAGCCATTATAAAGGAACAGCCGTGGGCCATCATGAACTGCCACCGGGAACGGGTGTCTACTATATCAATCTGGATCGGGTACCCGAGCGGCGCAACTTTATGGAGGCGCAGTTCGCCCATACCGGGCTGATCGGGGCCGCGCGTTTCAGTGCGACCGACGCGCAACAAGAAGGCGCACTGGATGGTCACGGCTATGTTGCCGGTTCCGGCAGCCGCTGGGGTCTGAAACAAAGTGAAGTCGCTTGTTTCGAAAGCCATCGCGCCGTTTGGAAGCGTGCCGTTCAGCAAGACCTGAAGGCTGTTGCGATCTTTGAAGACGATGTCGAAATGTCGACCCAAGCTGGCGGTGTGATTGCCAGATTGCTCGAAGCAGGGTCAGGGTTCGACTTCCTAAAGCTGGACTATTCCCCCCGGGTGCTGCGGTTTGGGCCAGAACTACAGATTTCCGGCGTACCGGTTCGCCCGATGCTGGAAATGGCACCCAGCGCGGCCGCATATATCCTGTCGCAGGCGGCCTGCCGTAAATTGCTGATGTGGTCCGAGAAATACTCGGATCACCTGGATGATTTCGTATCTATCCCCCGCCCGGATTGGCAAATGTATCAGTGTTTTCCAGCAGTCGGCGTTCAAATGATCTGGTCGAAACAGCAAGATCAGGCTGAAGATTCCGTGAAAGTCAGTGAACGTTCACAAAACAGAAAGACCAATAGCGGTCTGGATAAGGGACCCCTGTGGTTTCGCATTCGTCGCGAATTGCAGGCCGCGAAACGCAAGTTGTATTGGCGCCAGAGAGGCGAAGCCCGATTGCTTGAAAGCGGGGGGTATGTCGGATTTATCCCCTGTGCCGAAGACCTGAGGGTTTAGTTTAGATCATGAGCTGATCACGTCTTTCCAACCAAGCAAAAATAGTAATTCTCGATAAGCGTTAACAAAACTGTCAATTTGATATAAACTTCCAGTGTTGTTGGTGTTTTTCCGGTTTGGGGTTGGTGTGGGTCAGACAATCTATGAGCATTATGGCGGTTTCAAAACGATCAGTCGGATCGTAATGACTTTTTACGAAATGGCACTGGAGTCTGATCAGATCGGTGACCATTTCGAAGATATCGACATGCCAAGGCTGATTGATCACCAGACCAAGTTCGTATCGTCTCTGATCGGTGGTCCGACATCATTTAGCGATGATCGAATTGAAGCGGTTCACAGAAATCTGAACATCTCGCACGCAGATTTTGACGAAATGGCAGATCTGTTTGGTGAAGCGCTGGCGTTACATGGAATGGAAGATCGGCACGTAAAGATTGCCTTGGGAGCGATCGAATCCAAACGCGCAATTATTGTTACGCGCGATGCGGCATGAGTATTCTTGCGATCAATGAACAACTGCTGCGCGCGATCGGTGTTGGTGTCGCAGTGGTTCGGGCGTCAGATCTTACATTCGTATTCTGCAACGGCCCTTTTCAGGAATGGTTTGGCCCTCCGGCTAATGGACAGACATTGTTGGATATTTTTCCTGACCTTGATGCGCGTGAACTTGAAGACGTAAAGCAATCGGGGCTCAGATACTCGGTCGAATTGCAGATCAAGCCGAAACGCAGGACATTGGTTTTCGCAACGGCAGTTTCTCTGGCAAACGGTCTTTCGGAACAGGTTCTGGTCATCGAGTTTCAGAACATCACCAAAATCCGCGAACTTGAAAGCATGATTGACAGCTACTCGACCATGGTCGAACGCAACACGCGCGAGTTGGAGCGTGAGAAAGAGCGGGTTGAAAGGCTGTTGCTGAACCTGATGCCGCGCGCTGTTTATGAAGAATTCAAGACATTCGGTGTGGTCACGCCGCAGCTTTACGATCAGGTGTCAGTTGTGATGCTGGACTTTGTGGGGTTCACGGATTTTGCCGCCAAGACGGACCCGACGGTTACCCTAAGCGAGTTGAATGACATCTTTACTGCCTTTGACCGGATTGTCGAACAGTTCGGATGTGAGCGGATCAAGACTATTGGCGATGCTTATCTTGCGGTGTCAGGCATGCCGGATGCTACGCCAGATCATGCGACTGCTGCTGCCCATTGTGCGGTCAGGTTCCTTCGCTATCTTGAGCGGAGAAATGAAAGCCATCCGCACAAGTGGCAGGCACGTGTGGGGCTGGGTATGGGGCCAGCGGTGGGATCTGTGGTTGGTATTCAGAAATATGTCTATGATGTATTCGGACCCGCCGTGAACATCGCTTCCCGGCTGCAAGTCTTTGCAAACCCAATGAACATTGTTGCGCCTGAAGAAATGAAATACGCCCTGATTGACGAGTTTCAGGTCTCTGATATCGGGCGTGTGGACATCAAGGGCATGGGTGAGATGGATCTGATTAATGTCACATCCGGTCTCAGCATTCCGCAACGGAAACCGGTGTTCTGACGGCCTTATTCGTCCGGAGGCACCAGCCCTAGTCCCCGTAGATATATACCGATCCCCGTTTCCAAAAGATCTTCGGGCGGGAAGGGTGCGGTGGCGCCGGTGTTACGGGCAAACAATTCGACTACACCGTGACTCAGCGCCCAGATATGTGCGCTGAACATTGAAGCTGGCGGACGTTTTTCCGGCGGAATATGTTGCGACAGATCGGCTGCAGCTTTCTCCAGAACATCTCTGGCCCGGTTTGCAGCTAGGGCAAGTTCTGGGGTGCGGTTGACAGAAATCCCACTTTCGAACATCGCGATATAGTGGCCAGGATTCTTGCGCGCAAAGGCCAGATAGGCGCGCCCGGTTGCTTCGAATGCAGCCAGCGCCGAAGGCTGGCCTTTGTCATAAGCGAATTGAATTAGATCGGCGAACATCTCGAACCCCTGACGCGCCGCCTCGGCGATCAGGTCCTCGCGCCCGTGATAGTGGCGATAAACAGCTGCAGGCGTGACGCCTGCCGCTTTTGCAGCCTCTGACAGGGTGAACCCGGTCGGACCCTTTTCCTCGATCAGGGACAGAGCTGCGTCGATCAGAGCCTGTTTCAGGTTGCCGTGGTGATACCCGCGTTTTGTCATCCCTGATTCAGACGCCTTTTTTGTTCAATTCTCGAAGAACTAAGACATAAACCGGTAGCACGTATTCGTCCAATCTTTGTGATGATATTGGCCGGCAAGAAAGATCAGGCATCCCAGATATCTGGCCCGCCACATATCTTGGTGTCGATATCGCCAATCGCATTTTTGTCCTTTTCATCATAGTCCAGCGCATGAAGCACGGTTTGGATTGCTGCCAGCCTTGCCCGTTTCTTGTCGTCGGAACGAACTATGGTCCAGGGGCAGGCTTCGCTGTGACTGCGTGTAAGGGTTTCGGAAATCGAAGCAGAGTATTCATCCCATTTGTCCAAGCCAGCGATATCGATTGGGCTTAGTTTCCAGTGTTTCAATGGGTCCGTTTCGCGCGCAAGAAACCGGTTCAACTGCTCGGCCCGTCCGACGTTCAACCAGAACTTGAACAAGCGGATACCATCGTCACACAGGCCGGTCTCTAACGGCAGAACCTGTCGGAAGAAGCGTTCACGCTGTTCTGTGTTGCAGAACCCAAACACATTTTCCACCACGCCGCGGTTATACCAGCTGCGGTCAAAGAACACGATTTCTCCGGCTGCGGGCAGATGTGGGATATAGCGCTGAAAATACCATTGACTGCGCTCTTGATCCGATGGCTTGCTGAGCGCAACGTTCCGGGCCCCACGCGGGTTCAGGTTCTCACGGAACCGCTTGATTGTCCCGCCTTTTCCAGCGGCATCGCGGCCTTCGAAGATAACAGCGACACGCTGGCCAGTTTCCTTCACCCAAAGCTGCATTTTCACAAGCTCGATCTGCAGGGACTGCATTTGTTTCTCATACGCCTTACGCTTCATGTGTTCGTCATAGGGGTATGTAGGGTTCAGAATGTCATCCTTATCGGCCTCTTTGATCTCGTTCCGGACTTCTTCTGGTGCACGTTTTTTGTAATATTCCTCGATGGTGCCTTTGCCAGTTCGTGTCATGAGTCACCTCGCGATAAAATCCATATCTTACTATGGATTAGCCTCGGAATTAACGCAAACCCGCCCGCTGAGCAGCCCGGATGATTGCGGTCGCTACTTCGGGTGCGGCAACGATCTGTGGCATATGGCCAATTCCCGGCAATTCGATCAGTTCAGCGCCGGGGATTTGGTCGATCAGGGGTTCCGCATGCCATTCCAACCCGACCGTTGTGTCGGCGGTGCCATGCACAACCTCGGTCGGGACCGAAATATTCTTATAGCGCGGCTGCAGCGCACGAACTTCGTCCAACAGATTGGCGCGTTGCATTGCGTTGGCATGCATCGAAGCCGGGCGCATGGTCAGCCCGGGGCCGAAATGTTCGGCATAGCCTTCGGGTGCAGTTTGGGGGGAAAAGACACCGTCTAGGGCCTGCTCGACATACCAATCGGGGACAAAGGCGTTGATCAACGGCAGCACAAGCGCGTTTCCGGGCTTGGTCGCGGCCATTCGGTTGAAACCATCCAGCGGCGTTTCCCAAGGGATCGCGGCAGGGGCAATCAACACCAGCGCCGAGATGTGTTCGGGCTGTGTAACCGCCCAGGCCAGCGACACCGACCCGCCATAGCTTTGCCCTGCAACAATGGGTTTGTCCGCGCCCAGCTTGACAGCTGCACGGCGTAGGATTTCGGCTTGTTCTTCAAGGGTTTCTCCGTCCGGATTGAAGCTGTCGGAATACCCCAGTCCGGGCCGGTCAAAAACAATGACACGGAAATCTTCTGCCAGAATTGGTGCGAGGGCAAAAGTCATGTCCCGAGTGTTGCCACTGGATCCGTGGATCAGCACGACATCGGGCCCGTGCCCCATGACTACGGCATGAACGCTGACTCCATCGACGTCGATCAGCTGACCCTCGGGTGGGAAACTGGCCTCGGCTACAGCTTCGTTCCGTGACACGCGCCAAGTTGTAGCGGTGGCCAGGCCAGCAATCAGCAGGGCAAGAGCTATGATGGTTTTAAGAACCAATTTGATCCATATCGAACGGTGTTGTCTGATAGATTTCGTTAATCCAGTTGCCATAGAGCAGGTGCGCATGGCTGCGCCATCTGTTCTGAGGCCGGCGCGAGGGGTCGTCGTCTGGATAGTAGTTCATCGGCACGTTTATCGGTGTGCCGTTGTCGATATCGCGATCATATTCCTGCTTGAGCGTATCACTGTCATATTCAAAGTGGTTGAAGATATAAATCGCACGATGGTCCTTATCTTCGACTAAGCAGGGGCCTGCCTCATCACTACCCAGCAAGGTGGTCAGGCCCGTAGCGTTGTCGATTTCGGCCTGCTTCATCTCGGTCCACCGGCTGACCGGGATGACGCAATCATCGGAAAACCCGCGCAGAAACGGTGAGGAGGGGGCCAGATTGCGGTGCCGGAAACATCCGAAAGCCTTGGCGTCCAACATATGCTTACGCACCCCATGGAAATGGTTGATCATCGCCATTCCGCCCCAGCACACGCCAAAGGTCGAATGGACATTTGTCTGGGTCCAGTCAAATACTTCGCTGATCTCTTCCCAATAGGTGACATCCTCGAATTCAAGATGTTCGATAGGGGCGCCGGTGATGATCAGGCCGTCAAATTTTTGGTCCCTTACCTCCTGAAACGGGCGGTAGAACTCGGCCATATGCTCGGCTGCGGTGTTCTTGGTCCGATGTTCGGTCATACGGATCAGCGACAGGTCGATCTGCAGAGGGGTTGCACCGATGAGGCGAGCGAACTGGTTTTCGGTCTGAATCTTCTTGGGCATCAGATTCAGCAACCCGATCCGAAGGGGGCGAATATCCTGACGCATTGCCTGATCCTCGGACATGACCATGACGCCCTCATTGGTGAGAACGTCATATGCGGGCAGGTCAGAGGGAATCTTGATCGGCATCGGATGCAAGCCTTTGGTTTAAGAGTGTAAGTGCCGTAGTTAATCGCGCTTTGGCCGGGTCTCAAGTGCACGTTCGATCAACTCATCGAAATCACCGTCGTCGCGAATACTGTGCATGTCGCTGGCAGCGATCGTCAGACCCCAGTTGTCGGCCATTGCCCTGTATCTCGGTTGCCGGTGCGCAAGAGCTTTGGCATAGGTCCAGCGAATGAATGCGTTGGGATCGACCTGTTCGGCGGAACAGCCTTGTTGGGTCAGATATTCGTCCCAGACACGTGTCAGGAATTCGGGCTGATAAGACATGGGCTTGGGCGCACGGTCAAAGCGCCTGATCAGCTCGGACGTGTGGTCGTCGTCACCTTTGATCCAAATCATCAGCGTTTGACGCGACAGCTCAGTCAGGACCTGATCCCGCGGATCATTGGGGTCAACCCATTCGCATATCGAACCGCCAGTATCGCAAATGAAATGCGGGTATTGGTACAATCTCTGCGCCCGATCCACGAAATACTCGGTATCCAGCAGAGCGTGAATTTCTGCCAAACGGAATTGTTCCTGACGGCGTTTATACTCTGTCAGCTCCATGCCGCCCTGTGCCGGGTTGCCCGGTTTTCCCAGATAGGCGGCGACAGGGGTCAAGTTCTCGAACGAGATATTTGATCCGATGTAAATGGAATCAGACAACAGCAGGTCACGCAGGAAAGGGACCTTCATGGCCTCGGCTTTGGCGTTGTCGATGATATACTCGCCCATGTATCGCGTGCCGATCCGGTAATCGACCGAATAGTGGAACCAGTCCCCGGAATCGCGCAGAACGTTGGACACATAGGTCTTTCCCAGGCCTGACATGCCAAAAAACAGCACCTTTTTGCGCGCGGCTTCCCGCCAGTCTTTTGCCGAGTTGTAGATCATTGTCCACTATCCCTTTTCCGACCTTGCTAAAACGGGTGGGGGGCGGCGTCAATCGCGCGTGCGCGGTTGTTTAGAACCAACAGTCTTGGGCATAGGTTTCGTTATGCCAGAATGGGAGTAGATATCTGTTCCTTGCCACGCAGGACCGCATCATCTCAATTCGTGATCATGCGGATCTATGCAAAAAAGGCTCCGCCGGAGGGCGGAGCCTTGTGAACAGTTTTGCCGCTGATCAGTTCAGAGAGTAGGTCAACTGAAGGCCGACGCTCCAGGCAGAGTTGCCGCTGAATTCACCACCCGTGGTGGTTGTCGCATCGCCAATGTCCGTATAACGGACACCGCCCGAGATCTGAGCATTTTCCACGGTGTAAGTACCGCCTACGCCAATGCTCCAGAAACCGTCAGTCGGCCCCAAGTTTGATACTTCGGTACCATTCGACTTTTCGTAAGATGTAGATATCGCACCAGAAAAAGCCTCTGAGAACTGATATCCCATTCCAAGAGTATAGGTGAATGTGTCGTCGTCAAAGTCGACGAGGTTGTCCCCAACGATCCCGACATAGGCGGCAGGTGCCACTACTGTCTGAGGCCAGTCAACCCAGCGGATCGATCCGAACACCAGCGTTTTTGGGGCAACCCCGGTCTGGAAATCCAGGTTGATGGATTGCGGTGTCTCGACCCTGGTCGTGTCATCGATCGTTTGCAACCCGGCGGGGACGGGCGGCACTACGTTGAACGACTCGGTCGACGACAGATCGTGAGTGATCTTGGAGTTGTAGACCAGCGAAACCCGAGCTGCGATTTCAGGTTTTTCCCAGGCAACCCCGACGAGATAACCAAAGTCAGTATCGGCATCCGCATCAAATTCGTATCCGGCTGCTGCCGGTACAACGACTTTTGCGCTAGCACGTTGCGCGCGAATACCGCCAATGGCGCTGAAGCCACCGTCAAGCTTGTAGCGCAACAATGCGGTGAGGGAGTCGACATCAGCGCTGGCTCTCAGAATCCCGCTGCGTCCTCCAAACGCTGCAGTTGGATTCTGCGACAGGGGATAGTCGGCGGAATACCCAATATCCGCACCGAATGGTTCGTCATAGATCAGCGCAAAGTCCAGTTTGTCAGTAAATGAACGTTTGTAAGCCAGGCCCGGTGAGAAGAAAGCATTCGACACATCACCTGATTCTACGCCATTTTGTTCACCGCTTACGTCGGGTGAAGCATATCCAAGACGAAGTTGGACCACGGATCCCTCTTCGAAAATGATATTGATTCCCTGTCCACTACGGTCCAGACCACCGGCTTGAATGCTTGTTGCGCCCACGCACAAAGCACACGCCTGTAGTAGCGTCTTCTTCATCCATTCCTCCCAATTATGTCGCTAAGTTGCGCGAATTTGTGGTGTCTGCGCACAACCGAGTTATTCTTACAGGTGGATTTCACTCTCTCTACAATAGCTGGTCAACGGGTGACTGAACGTTACCCTTAGTGAGTGTTGCGAGAATCTGTTGCTAAACTGTTACGGTTTTCCGACTGAACGTTAAGGAAGATACCCACAAAAATGACAGCAGCCCCCACGAGCGTCCACTGATCGAGAGCCTCATGATAGAAAAGCATACCGACAATCGCGATTGTAGGAAGGCGCGCAAAATCGAATGGGATCACAACCGTAGCCGGTGCGATTGAGAGTGCATTCGTAATGCAGAAATGCGCTAATAGGCCTGCAAGCCCTACAAGCAAAAGCCAAGGCGCGGTTGCCATCGTTGGTAACGCAAGTTCTCCGTCGATCGCAGAGGCTGCCAGCCCAAGACCAGCCTGTATAACGGTAAGCCAGAACATGATGCACCCGATGCTTGCAGAACGCGTGAGTTTTTTTGTGGAAATTGTAGTCAAAGCGAAGAACACCGCCGACATTGCGGCGGCGACAATTCCTGCGCTTAACGGAACAGCCCCCGGTCGTGCGACTATAAGGATACCAGCAAAACCGATAAGTGCTGAAAGGACCCGCACGACTGTCAACCGTTCGGCCAGCAGCATTGGGGACAGCAGGATCACCCAGATCGGTTGCGTAAACTCAAGTGCAAAGACCTGTGCCAGTGGTGCCACGGAAACAGCGTAGAACCAGAGATTCTGACCGGTGAAATGCAGGGTATTTCGTACCCCGTGGAGGCCAATCCGTTCGGTCGATACCTGATGCCACTTTCCCGTAACCGTCAGGACAAGGCTGACCACGCACATGCCGACTAGGCTGCGATAAAACATGATCTCAAAGGTGTCATGGGTGACGCTCAGCTCACGTCCGGCCACGGCCATAGACGTAAAGGATGCGATCGCCCCGATCATCCACAGCGCGGCTTTGCCGATTTGGGGTTTGCTGCTTTCCATTGAGTTGCCCGCGCACTAGGAGTTCTACGATGTTGATTGGTAACTAAATATTTGTGTCGCAGAAACAAAAAAGCCGGGCGCTGGCCCGGCTTGTTTTCATTCCCACTCGATTGTGCCCGGAGGCTTCGATGTGATGTCATAGGTGCATCGGTTGATGCCTTTGACCTCATTGATGATCCGGGTGGCGGTTTCGCCCAAGAATTCATGACTGAACGGGTAATAGTCGGCGGTCATCCCGTCGACTGAGGTAACTGCCCGCAGGGCGCAGGCATAGTCGTACGTGCGGCCATCGCCCATGACGCCGACGGTTCGAACCGGCAGGATCGCCACGAAGGCCTGCCAGATATCATCATAAAGCCCATGTTTGCGAATCTGGTCGATATAGATCGCATCGGCTTCTCGCAGGATATCTAGTTTTTCGCGGGTGATTTCACCGGGGCAACGGATTGCCAGACCAGGGCCGGGGAAGGGGTGGCGGCCGATAAAGCTTTGGGGCAGGCCCAGCTCGCGTCCCAATGCGCGCACTTCGTCCTTGAACAGTTCGCGCAGCGGTTCGACCAGTTTCAGACCCATTTTCTCTGGCAGACCACCAACATTGTGGTGGCTTTTGATCGTGACCGAAGGCCCGCCTGAGAACGAAACGGATTCGATCACATCAGGGTAGAGGGTACCTTGGGCCAGGAATTCCGCCCCGTCGATCGTGTCGGCATGTTTCTGGAACACGTCGATGAACAGCTTGCCAATTATCTTGCGCTTGGTTTCCGGGTCGCTTTGCCCCTCAAGCTCACCTAGGAACAGATCGCTTTCATCCGCGTGGATCAGCCGAATATTATAGTTGTCGCGGAACATGCCGACGACTTCGTCAGCCTCGTTCTTGCGCAACAGGCCGTGATCAACGAACACACAGGTCAGCTGGTCGCCAATCGCCTCGTGGATCAGGATCGCCGCGACCGAACTATCGACACCTCCGGACAGACCGCAGATCACTTGTTTGTCGCCCACTTGTTCGCGGATTGTCGCGATCATCTGCTCGCGATAGGCACCCATGGTCCAATCGCCGCTGAACCCGGCGAGCTTTACAAAATTCTCATAAAGCTTGGCGCCCTTTGGTGTGTGGTGCACCTCGGGATGGAATTGAACAGCATAAAAATGGCGGGACGTGTCTGCGGTGATCGCAAACGGTGCGTTGGGCGAGGTGCCATAAACCTGAAACCCCGGCGCGATTTCACTGACATGGTCGCCGTGACTCATCCAGACCTGTTCATCGCCGTCGGTGAACCAGCCATCGAGAATATCCAGTTGGCCTTTGGGGGTCACAAAGGCGCGGCCGAACTCTGCGGTGCCATGGCCGCTTTCAACCTTGCCGCCCAACTGGTGCATCATCACTTGCTGCCCATAGCAGATACCAAGGATAGGAACGCCAATGTCAAAGATTTCCTGCGGGACCCGCGGAGACCCTTCTCGTGTCACGCTATCGGGACCGCCCGAGAAAATAACGGCCTTTGGGGCCATTTTCCGAACAAAGTCCGTCGTAACATTCTGATAAGGATGGATTTCACAATAGACATTCAGCTCACGCAGGCGGCGCGCAATCAGTTGCGTTACCTGGCTGCCGAAGTCGATGATCAGAAGGCGGTCATGGGTGTCTTGGGTCATGGGTCTGCTACTAGGTTGCGAAGATGATAAGCGCAAGGGATTTCAAGTGGTATAGACACGCCAGTTGGTCGCGGTTAGGGCCCGCTAGTCTGGTGGACGGTCCCGAAACGAATGACGAAGACCCGCGCGACTTTAAAAACATGTGCTGGGTCATTTGTGGCGGTTGTCCCCGACATTTTGTCGCTTTTTCCCCTATAGCGCCGTTATCCACGACTGCCATTGCGGCGGGTTCCTGTAACACACATGTAAATTCAACAACTGATACGGGATTTTCTCATGACAGAGGCAAACACCCGGCGCAGGGCGAGAGGTGGCGGTGGCGCTGCCCGCCGGGCCGAACGTACAGCGGTTCGTATCGAGACCGCAAAGTACATCGAACGCAATATTCCGAATTTCGAGGTTCTCAACGAAGAAGCGTTGCAGATCATCGAAACAAATGCGGAAACGCTTCTGGCCGAAGTCGGCGTCAATTTTGTCGACAACCCTGCGGCGCTGGAACGTTGGAAAGACGCGGGCGCCGATGTGGATGGCGAACGGGTGCGCATCCCACGCGGCCTTGCGCGCGAGTTGATCAAAACTGCGCCAAGCGAGTTCACGCAGCACGCAAGAAACCCGGAAAAGTCCGTGGTCATCGGCGGTCGCAATCTGGTTCTGGCGCCGGTCTATGGCCCTCCGTTCGTGCGTGATGCGCAAGGTGGCCGTCGCTATGCGACCATGGACGATTTCAACAAGTTCGTGAAACTGGCTTACATGTCAAAGTGGCTGCACCACTCGGGCGGTACTGTGTGCGAACCCACAGACGTTCCGGTGAACAAGCGTCACCTGGACATGCTGATGGCGCATATGACCTTATCGGACAAGCCATTCATGGGCTCGGTCACCGATCCCAGCCGCGCTCAGGATTCGGTGGAAATGTGTGAGATCCTGTTCGGCAAAGAGTTTGTTCAGGAAAACACGGTCATGACTTCGCTGACCAACATCAACTCGCCGATGACCTTCGACGATGTGATGATGGGGTCGCTGGAAGTCTACGCCAGGAATAATCAGGCCTGCATCATCTCGCCGTTCATCGTCGGTGGTGCGATGGCGCCGGTTTCGATAGCGGGGACATTGACACAGGTTCTGGCCGAAGTTTTGGCCGGTGTCGCGTACAGTCAGATCATCCGCCCGGGAGCGCCTGCTATCTTTGGTGCTTTCGTTTCGTCGATCGACATGAACTCAGGCGCGCCAACCTTTGGCACACCCGAGGCGTCAATGGTTACCTATGGCGCGGGACAGCTGGCGCGGCGTCTGGGTCTGCCGTTCCGCTCAGCCGGGTCGTTCTGTGGCTCGAAACTGCCCGATGCGCAGGCCGCTTATGAGACCGCGAACTCGCTGAACATGGGGCTGATGGCGGGTGTGAACTTCATGCTGCATTCCTGCGGCTGGCTTGAAGGCGGCCTGGTTGCGGACTTTGAAAAGTTCGTCATGGACGCAGATCAACTTGGCGTTCTGCACGGTCTGGCCAAGGGTGTGGCCTATGATGAGAACGCTCAGGCCATGGACGCAATCCGCGAGGTCGGCCCGGGTGGCCACTATCTGGGATGTGCCCATACGCAGGCAAACTTCAAAGAGGCGTTCTGGAAGTCCGACCTGCTGGACTACAAACCTTACGAAACCTGGGAAGACGAGGGCGCGCGCGATACGCGGCAGTTGGCCTCGTCTCGGGTCGAGCATTTGATTGCCAACTACAAGCAACCGGAACTCGACCCGGGAATTCACAGCGCTTTGACCGAATATGTTGAAAAGAAAAAGACCTCCATGCCGGACGCTTTCAGCTGATAACTGAAAACTGTGAGGCGCGGCTGGCTTTGTACAGCTGCGCCTCACCCAATAGCGCGATCAGAAGGTCCAAATGACGGACCAGCGAATAGCCTGCATCTTCTGCCAGTCTCTGCGCGTTAACCTCTCGTTCAATATCCATCAAACGCATCAGCGCCGCACCCGACCCAGGTAGCGATCCGTACCCAAGTATGCGTTGCAGGTGGCGGTCCCGATCATAGTCCTGTGCGCCGTGTTTGGCTGCCCGCGCCAATAGGCGGGGGCGGCGGAGGGCGGAAATCATGGTCATCAGGTCCTGCATCATTGGGCTCCACTTGTCGGATTAATGTTGCCCAATTTGTTACACAACCTAAGCGGGTGTTGCCTTAATCGGGTTCTCCCCGAACTCTCGCTTCATGAGTGTTTATGAATTTGAATGAAATCTGGTCATCACCTCCGGCAGTTAACGAACGAGTAACGAAAGCGACTCTAGTTAGAATTGGTTAACAAAGTCACCGGGGGCGATAGAGAACAGATTGTTTCGTCGATGAGGGCACAGAACTATGGAAAACAACATGGCTTTCACCATTCCGGCTTGGGTACCTGAGGGGGCACAGCGATACCTGGCCCACACAGAAACCGGCCAGTCGATCCGCGATATTGCGCGATCTGCGGGGTGCCATGCTTCGACCATTCTTAGACAAATCCGCCGAATTGAGATGCGTCGTGACGATCCATTGGTGGATGCGGCTTTGCAGTCGTTGGCCGAAGAACATTTTTCGGTCAATGATGCTTCTGATCGCACGGTTTCAGCGTTCAGTCATAATTCACACGTCGAAAAAGAAGAATTCAACCACGAGGCCCTAAGGGTACTGCGCAGACTGTGTGAGACCGGTTCGGTCCTGGCTGTCGCTGAAGAAATGAACAAAGCAGTGGTGGTGCGCGATACCGGCGAAGCCGCTGCGACCAGAACTGCAGTGGTTGATTGCAGGATCGCACAGGCGTTGGCGTTGAAGGATTGGATTTCCTGCGACAACCCAGGCCGGATATCGCGCTACCGGATTACCAGCGCGGGCCGCACGGCACTGAGCCAGTTAATGGCCGATTTCGAGAACCAGGCAAGGTCTCGCAACGAACATGGAATGGCAGAAGCGCCTTCTTCGTTTCATGGGGCGCCCTCTCACGCGACGACAAACCGCGCCCATCCAGAACGTCCCAGAAGAATGCGCTATAGCGCCGCAGAAAGCCCGCTGATCGCCCTGGCAAGGCGTCGGGATCGGGATGGAAAGCCGTTTTTAGATGAAGCACTTGTCGGGGCAGGAGAGCGCCTGCGCGAGGATTTTGAACTGGCTCAGATCGGACCTCAGGTTGCACAGAACTGGGACCATTTCCTGACTGCCGGTGGGCGCGGAAGTTTTGGAAGCGGCGACACTGGCAACCGGGGTTCTTCAGAAGCGCGCGACCGCGTAGAGCGTGCATTGTCTGACCTTGGACCGGGGCTGAGCGACGTGGCTTTGCGCTGCTGTTGCTATCTGGAAGGGTTGGAATTGGCGGAAAAGCGAATGGGGTGGTCAGCGCGGTCCGGCAAAATCGTTTTGCGTATCGCATTACAGCGCCTGAAACGTCATTACCAGGATCAGGAAGAGCGCAGCCGTATGATCGGATAACGCTTTGATCGGTTTTGGTTGCGGTTTCAGGGTGGAGTGATAGCTAGGGGTTATGAACTTTACCCTTCGACAGCTTCTATACTTTAACGCTGTTGCGCAACAGCGCAACTTTGGGCGGGCGGCACAGATGTGTAACGTTTCGCAACCGGCATTATCGGTTCAGATCAAGGCGTTAGAAGAAACCCTCGGTGGTGCCCTGTTCGAGCGTAAGGCCCGTGACATATTGCTTACCCCTTTGGGGCGGGATGTGCTCGAATATGCGCGTCAGATACTTGGTGCCTCGGACAGGCTCGACCAATTTGCCAAGGATCACTCAAGCGGGCATCGGTCTTTGTCGATCGGAATAATCCCGACGATTGCGCCCTATGTTCTGCCAGGTGTTCTGGCGGGGTTAAGGGCGGCCGATGTTTCTTTGAGAGTGCAGATACGCGAAGCGCGGACAGAGCGCCTGTTGACGATGCTGCGCGCTGGTGAGATCGACGCAGGTGTGGTCGCGCTGCCCTCCGGGGGAAGCGAATTGTTCGAATTTCCCTTGTTCGAGGATCGGTTCTTATTGGCCGGAAGTTCGGCACGGTTGCGCAATTTTTCCAGCGATACAGAGCGTTTGCGCCCTTTGGACCTTCAAAATGCACAGCTTATGCTACTGGATGATGGGCACTGCCTGACGGATCAGGCCCTGGAGGTTTGTGGTCAGGACCGCAGCAGCGGTCTGATTAACATGGGTGCCTCGTCTTTGGCGACATTATCCCGTTTGGTTGCCGAAGGGTTTGGATTGACGCTCATGCCAGAGCTTGCCGCCCGTTCCGAATCCGACGCGGTACCGGGTCTTGAGCTGATGCGATTTGCCTCGCCGCAGCCGGCAAGGACAGTGGGGCTAGTTCGTCGATCTTCTACCTCGCAGGAAGATTGGTTCGAAAGCCTGGCGGATACCATTCGCACCGTCGGCGAGAGCATTGTCACGCAAACGCGCTATTCACAAAAAAGCCCGCCTGAAGCGGGCTTTTCTGTTGAGGACGAACTCAGGCCAGTTCCGGCTCTTTGACTTCGTTTAGATGTTTCATCAGGTTTTCCGGTGAAGAAACGCCATAGGGGTCCTCGGGGCAGTTATCCATCAGTCCGGGCTCTTCAAACCAGGCTTCTACGATGCCGTCATTGATGATGGCCGCATAGCGCCAGGACCGCATGCCAAAGCCTAGATTATCTTTGTCGACCAACATGCCCATTTTACGTGTGAATTCGCCTGAGCCATCAGGGATGACCTTGACGTTTTTCAGGCCTTGATCCTGTGCCCATTTGTTCATGACAAAGCTGTCATTCACGGACATGCAATAGATCTCGTCCACACCTGCGGCTTTGAAATCTGCGTGGCCGTTTTCAAAACCGGGCAACTGATAGGTCGAACATGTCGGGGTGAATGCGCCAGGCAGTGAGAACAGAATCACGCGCTTTCCTGCGAAATAGTCCGCCGTGGTCTTGTCTTCCCAACGGAAGGGGTTTGGTCCTTCGACAGAAGCGTCTCGGACGCGGGTGTGAAAGGTCACTTCGGGCAGTTTGGTGCCAGACTTCATGATCGAACTCCTGTGAATCACGTACGGTTTTCGTGGACTTAAAAGGATTCCAAATCCGCTTCAATGGCGGATGTTCCAGGTGCGTCAGAATTTACCTGACAACGCGTAAGTTGCAGTTAATAATAGGAAATTATTTAGAATTTTGGCCCTGAGACGTCAAAGTCTTTCACCCTGATGCATAGCGGCTATGCATGGGTGGTGTAATAGCAGAGGTCAGTTTATGTTATGGGTAAACCGAATTGACCCAAAGTCAGAAAGACAGGCCGTGCGCGATCTGAACATTCCCGAACAAAGACACCCAGAAAAGGCTCATCGGCCCGACAATTCGCAGCCGAAAAAGCCCAGTTGGATTCGCGTTAAAGCGCCCGGTGGTCAGGGTTATGCCGACACGCGCAAGATCATGCGTGACAACAATCTGGTTACGGTCTGTGAAGAAGCCGGATGCCCCAATGTCGGTGAATGTTGGAGCCAGGGCCACGCGACCATGATGATCATGGGCGAGATTTGTACGCGCGGCTGTACCTTTTGCAACATCGCCACCGGTCGCCCGGATTCGCTGGATGCGTTTGAACCTGGTCGCGTTGCTCATGCGGTTGAAAAGCTGGGGTTGAACCATGTGGTCATCACCTCTGTCGACCGCGATGACCTTGCAGATGGCGGGGCAGAGCATTTTGCGCAGACCATTCGCGCCGTGCGTCACCGGTCTCCGGGTACGACGATCGAAATTCTGACGCCCGACTTTCTGAAATGCGATCCGTCCGTTCTAGAAGTTGTCGTTGAGGCAAAGCCAGACGTCTTTAACCATAATCTTGAAACGGTGCCTGGCCTCTATCCCGAAGTGCGACCGGGCGCGCGGTATTTCCACTCTTTGCGTCTATTGCAGCGCGTGAAAGAGCTGGACCCGTCGGTCTTTACCAAATCCGGGATCATGGTCGGTTTGGGTGAGGATGGTCAGCAGGTCCGGCAGGTCATGGATGATATGCGCGCCGCTGAAATTGATTTCCTGACCATCGGTCAGTATCTGCAGCCCACGCCCAAACACCACGGAGTCGATCGGTTCGTAACGCCGGAAGAATTCGCATCCTATGAAAAGGCAGCTTATGGCAAAGGGTTCCTGATGGTATCGGCCACACCTTTGACCCGGTCGTCTTATCACGCCGGAGACGATTTTGCCCGGCTGCGTGAGGCACGCCGGAAAAAGCTGGAACAGGGGTGACACCCGAAGCGCATGCGCGGCTGACACGCCTGCGCCACGAACTGCATCAATATCCCGAACTATCCGGGCACGAGCGTGAGACCGCTGCCCTCATAACAGATCTTTTGCGGGGGTTCGGTGCGGACCATGTGCTTACCGGACTGGGACGGCACGGTGTTGCCGCGGTTTTTGACAGTGGGCAGGCTGGGCCAACCGTTGGTATCCGGTGCGAATTGGATGGGCTGCCGATTCAAGAACTTGGAACGCACCTATATGTGTCGAAGGTTCCGGGCAAAGGACATCTGTGTGGCCATGATGGGCACATGGCGATGGTGCTTGGCGTTGCCGACGACCTGGCGCGTCACCGACCCCAAAAGGGTCGGGTGGTTTTGATCTTTCAACCGGCTGAAGAAACCGGGCAGGGCGCCATCGCCTTTCGCGCGGACCCTCAATTCGCGAAGATCGCGCCGGACTACGTGTTCTCTCTGCACAACCTGCCGGGGTTGGAACTTGGCGCTGTTGAGTTGTGTCAGAGTTCGGCTAACTGCGCCTCGCGCGGGATGAAAATCATCCTGACCGGCAAGACGTCCCATGCGGCTGCGCCTCAGGATGGGATTTCCCCGGCTGAGGCGATGTCCGAACTGGTTTCGAAGCTGGCGAGTTTAGGCGCAGGCGGCGCGTTGGATGCCGATTTTGCGCTGACAACTGTGACGCATGCCCGTTTGGGAGAGCCGACTTTCGGCGTGGCTCCGGGAAAGGCCGAGATCTGGGTGACCTTGCGCACCGTTTCAGATGCCCGGATGCGGACGCTGATGACAGAGGCCGAGGCACTGGCGCGCCGCGCCGCATCCGCCGACAGTCTGGAGGTTGAGATCACCTATGACGATGTCTTCGAGGCCTGCGTCAATCACAGCGACGCGGTGAGCATCATCGCAATGGCCTGCGCCGAGCGTGGAGTACCGTTCCATTCAACAGAGACGCCGCAAAAGTTCTCAGAAGATTTCGGGCAATTTGGGAAAGGCGCGAAAACGGCCATGTTCTGGCTGGGGTCGGGGCAGGATCATCCGCAATTGCATAACCCTGACTATGATTTTCCAGACGCACTTATCCCGGTAGGAGTAGACGTATTTGTTGCCGCAATTCGATCACTTAATGGCTGAAACTTCAGTTTACGAGATCGCTGACTATTCCAACGGCATCAATGACTGTCTTAGTGTCATCTGATATCGACAGGATTTCGTCATCCACGCGGATATATCGCTGACCGGCGGGTAGGGGCTTCAACTTCCAGCCGTCCAGGTCATCAAGATAATCAAAATTCAGATCGTTAGGGAGTTTCTGACCTCGCGTATAACGCTTGATCTGTCCGGGCGGTACACCAACGCCATTATTGGTCTTTATCGACTTTTCGATTTTCGACTTGTCTGGGCCTTTCCCTTTGCCCTTGTTGTCTTTTGCGTCCGCAAGACCAACCGTTGCGGCGACTGCGCAAGTCGCCAGAAGCCCAATAGACATTACTTTCATAAGCAGAATCCTCCTAAGATGATCGGAGGGTAATCTGTTGTTGAGGGCGTTGTCCAATGGTATTCAATTAAGTGAATGCAAATGTGCGCAGCAACTTTGACTATTGGAATCTGGGTTTTTTTTATCCTTCTCAGTCTTCGATAAAACGAACCTTACCAATAAACGGCAAGTTGCGATTGCGCTGTGCGTAATCGATCCCGTAACCCACAACAAACTCATCAGGAATTTCAAACCCGATCCAGTCCGAACGGAAATCGACTTCGCGCCGGCTGGGCTTGTCCAGTAGTGCGATCGAGCGAAGTTTTCCAGGATCGCGGCTTTGCAGCAGATGAGTAACGTGGTTCAGCGTGTGCCCGGTGTCGACGATATCCTCGACCACAAGAACGTCGCGACCCTCAATAGCGCCGCGCAGGTCTTTTAGAATGCGGACTTCCCGGCTGCTTTCCATCGCATCCCCGTAGGATGACGCCTCAAGGAAATCCACTTCGATGGGCAAGTCCAATTCGCGCACCAGATCGGCGATAAAGACAAAGCTGCCACGCAGCAGGCCGACAACGACCAGCTTGTCGGTCCCGTCGAATTCGGCAGTGATTTCGCGGCAAAGTTCTTCGATCCTGGCGGCAATGGCCTTTGCCGAGATCATCTCATCAATCACATATCCGCGCTGGCTCATCGCTGCCCCCTTGATCTTTGGCGCGCAACATACGACATGACGCGCCATTGTCACCTGCAAAAACCGGACGCCATGCCTATACATTCGGAAACGCGACACCTGCCTTACACTGCGCAACAGATGTACGATCTGGTTGCCGATGTAGCAAAGTATCCCGAGTTTTTGCCCTGGTGTGCGGCTGCACGTATCCGACGCTCATATGCAGCAGGAGAGGCACAGGTGATGGAAGCGGACCTGATCATTTCGTTCAAAGTGTTCCGCGAACGCTTTGGCAGCCGGGTTACCCTGTTTGCCGAACAACGCCGGATCGACACGGAATATCTGGATGGGCCCTTCAAATACATGAAGTCGGACTGGCATTTCGAGGACGCAGCAGAAGGCGGGTGCAACGTTTCGTTCCATGTTGATTTCGAATTCAAGAATGCCATTCTTCAGGGTATCATCGGAGTGGTCTTCAATGAGGCGATGCACAGGATCGTGAGGGCGTTCGAGGGCCGGGCAGAGGAATTGTACAGCTAAGTCTTTACCCGAAAGCGGCGCTTGCTAGACTGCGCCACATGACTGATTTTACCACAGCATTGGCCGATTTTGCCTCGGGGCCTGTTGCGACCTCGTCAGAGGCCCGTCTCGTAACCTCTCTGTCTGCGCTGGATTGGGTGGTTGTTGGCCGCGTCGGTGTTAGCGAACCCGTATCTCAGACCGTGCGCGCACTGGTTCTGGATGAAGGAGGCAACCCGCAGGCCCATCTGTTTGGCGGGGGGCTGGCTCCCGTCAGGGCAGCAGGTTTGGTTAACGGAACCATTTCCCACGCTTTGGATTATGATGACACGCATTTTGCGCATATCGGGCACCCTTCGGTCGCGGTTATGCCTGCGGCCTTTGCTCTTTGTGATTGGGACGACCGGATTCTTGTCGATGTCCTTGAGGCCGCTCTTGTCGGGATGGAGGTTTCGATCCGCGTGGGGCTTTGGCTGGGGCGCGCGCATTACCAGGGCGGGTTCCATCAGACCGCGACATCAGGTGCCTTTGGTGCGGCGGTCGCCGCTGGCCGGGTGCTGCGGTTCGATACGGAAAAGATGCGCCGGGTTCTTGGTCTGGCTGCCACCCGCGCCGCAGGGCTGAAAGCTCATTTCGGCACGATGGGAAAGCCCTATAATGCCGGGCTAGCTGCCGCTGCAGGGGTTGAGGCTGCGCTGTTGGTGTCCAAGGGGTTTGATCCCAACTCGGATGCGCTTGAGGGGCCCTATGGTTTTGGTGCAACCCATATGGGTCAGTCCGAAAAGGCCGCTGCTCTGGATGGAATAGGAGAAACGTGGCTGTTCAAAGATGTAAGCCATAAGTTTCATGCCTGCTGTCATGGGTTGCACGCCGCATTAGAGGCCGCACGTGACCTGGATATTGCAGAGCCCGAAGTAGCCGAGATCAGGATCAAGACCCACCCACGTTGGATGACAGTGTGTAATCAAACCTCTCCGACCACCGGGTTGGGGGCCAAGTTTTCCTACCGGACGGTTATTGCTATGCAAGCGCTGGGATATGACACAGCCTTGCCAGACAGTTTTTCGGATAAGGTATGTGCGGATAGGCGCCTGCAATCGCTGCGGGACCGGATTTCAGTCGAAGCCGATGAGACGCTGTCTGAAACTCAAGCGGATCTGTCTTTGCTGCGCCGCGATGGGGCACGAAAACAGGCCAGCCACGATTTGCTTGGCCCTATGACATTGGCCGACCGGGAAGACCGGGTCAGAAGCAAGGCGGCCAAGCTGATCGGTGCCGAGGACGCAGACGCGATCTGGTCGATGCTGCGTACCGGTGGCCGGACTCGCGATCTGGCGAAAATGCTGGCGCGTTAGACAACGCGCCAGTGCAATGGGAACCCGGGTTCGAATACTGTTACCGGGCCGTCGTCAGTTTCGATCTTGTCGGGATATTCAACGGGATCGCCCTTGGTAAGGGTGATGGTTTCTTTATTAACTGGCAGGCCATAAAACGCAGGTCCGTTCAATGATGTGAACCCTTCCAGCTTGTCCAGCGCACTGGCTTTGTCAAACATCTCGGCCACAAGGGACATTGTGTTTGTAGCGGTGAAGCATCCCGCACAGCCACAGGCCATTTCCTTGTTTGCATCTGTGTGTGGCGCGCTGTCGGTGCCAAGGAAGTAGCAAGACATCCCAGAAGTTGCGGCGCTCATCAAAGCCTGGCGATGGGTCTCGCGCTTGGCCACGGGCAAGCAGTAGTAATGCGGTTTGATCCCGCCCACCAGGATGTGATTGCGGTTGATGATCAGGTGATGGGCCGTGATTGTTGCGGCCAGATCATCTCCACCGGATTGCGCATAATTTGCACCCTGAGCCGTCGTGATGTGTTCCATCACGACTCGCAAACCAGGAGTCGCCTGGCGCAGTGGATCAAGTATCGTATCGATGAAAACCTCTTCGCGGTCGAAAATGTCGACCTCGGCATCGGTGACTTCACCATGGACACACATCGGCAGACCGATCTCAGCCATTCTCTCAAGCACCGGGCGGACCTTGTCGAAATCACGCACGCCCGAGGCGGAATTGGTGGTTGCGCCTGCGGGATACAGCTTTACGGCCTTGATCAGCCCACTTGCATGGGCTGCGGCGACATCCTCGGCGTCGGTGTCTTCGGTCAGGTACAAGGTCATCAGCGGCTCGAACGGCATGCCTTCTGGTAGGGCGGCCAGAATGCGGTCGCGATATGCGGCGGCCTGATCGCCGCGCACGACTGGCGGAACGAGGTTCGGCATTATTATCGCACGGGCAAAATGGCGTGCGGTTTCGGGCAGAACGGCCTGCAACATGGCGCCATCGCGCAAATGCAGATGCCAGTCATCGGGGCGGCGAATGGTGAGGGTATCAGTCATGCGCATCCGCTAGCACAGCCTCGGCCAAAGACCAACCAAACCGTGAGGATCTGGTGCAAAAACTTCACCTCTCTGCCGCGATGGCGTCTGGGTGGCGGGGCCGGGGCCTTGACGCCCCCGCGCTTGCATGACCTGTTAAGCAACGAAAGAAAGAGGGTTCCATGACGCAGCAAGATTCCATTGATACCGTGCAGCAAATGCTGGGCTCGCAAGGTTACGTTTGCGGTCGGGCCTTGGCGACAGTGGTGTTTTTGTCGCTTAAACTGGGCCGCCCGCTATTTCTTGAGGGTGAGGCAGGTGTCGGGAAAACCGAGATTGCCAAAGCGCTGGCCGCTGGTCTGAACCGTCGCCTGATCCGCCTGCAGTGTTATGAAGGGTTGGACGCATCCTCGGCGGTTTACGAATGGAATTTCCCGGCGCAAATGGTGGCGATCCGAACTGCCGAAGCCTCGGGCGGCGCTGACCGGGGTTCGTTGCAGACCGAATTGTTTTCTGACGACTACCTGATCGAGCGTCCGTTGCTGCAGGCCATGCGCCCGGATGAAAACGGGGCACCCGTCCTGTTGATTGACGAACTTGACCGCACGGATGAACCGTTCGAGGCCTTCCTGCTGGAAGCGCTCAGCGATTTTCAGGTCACCATTCCCGAATTGGGCACTGTCAAAGCGCCGGAGCCACCGATTGTCATCGTTACATCGAACCGAACGCGAGAAGTGCATGACGCCCTGAAACGCCGTTGCCTGTACCATTGGGTCGATTACCCGGATTTTGACCGTGAAATTGAAATTCTGAACGCCCGCGCCCCCGAGGTCGCCGAGGCGCTAAGCCGAGAGGTCGTCGCCTTTGTCCAACACCTGCGCACAGAGGATCTGTTCAAGAAACCAGGCGTGGCCGAGACCATCGACTGGGCCAAATGCCTGCTGGCGCTGGACGTCATCAACCTTAGCCCCGAAGTGATCGGCGACACGCTGGGGGCGATCCTGAAATATCAGGACGATATCCAGCAACTGCAAGGGTCCGAGGCGAAACGTATTCTGGATGAAGCCAAGGCGTCGCTGGAACCTGCCTGATGGCTGAACAGCTCCCTCTCGACATCCCCGACAACCCAAAACTGGCGCAGAACATCACTCATTTCGCGCGGGCTTTGCGCAAGGCCGGGTTGCCCATCGGCACCGGGCGGGTCGTGGATGCGATCCGGGCGGTTCAGGCTGCGGGGTTTTCGGAAAAGCGGGATTTTTACTGGACGTTGCACGCTTGTTTCGTGACCCGACCCGAGCATCGGGCAGTATTTGCGCAGATTTTCCGCATGTATTGGCGCGACCCACGTTACATGGAACACATGATGTCCATGATGCTGCCCGCGATCCGCGGCGTTCAGGAAGAGCGCAAGGCCGACGCTGCAGAGAAACGCGCGGCCGAGGCTCTGCTGGACGGCGTCGAACGGGACTTGCCTGACAGCTCTGACATCGAGGAAGAAACTGAGCTGGAGATAGATGCGTCGCGAACCGCGTCCTCGGAAGAACGGTTGCGCAATCTAGACTTTGAGCAAATGAGCACCGAAGAAATTGCCTTGGCCAAGCGCATTCTGGCACAGCTCAAATTGCCGGTAAAACCAATCGAGTCGCGCCGAGGCCAAGCCAGCCACTTTGGGCATCGGATCGACCGCGCCCGCACGCTGCGCGCATCCATGCGGCAGGGTGGTGAACTGCGGGACATCGCGTATTTGAAGCCGAAACAACGGTGGCCGAACCTTGTCGTTCTCTGCGATATTTCAGGATCTATGAGCCAGTACTCTCGTATCATCCTGCATTTCCTGCATGCGGTTTCAAACGTCAAAGGCGCGGGATGGGCCAAGGTTCATGCGTTTACATTCGGTACGAGGTTGACGAATATCACCCGGCACCTGCGCCAACGCGATGTGGATGCTGCCCTGTCGGCGGCAGGGGCCGAGGCGCAAGATTGGGAGGGTGGCACGCGGATCGGGGAATGCCTGCACGCTTTTAACCGTGACTGGTCGCGCCGGGTTCTGGGGCAGGGTGCGGTGGTGTTGTTGATTACGGATGGTCTGGATCGGGGCGAACCCGAGGTGCTTGGAAAAGAAATCCAGCGCCTGCATCTGTCAGCCCGCCGTTTGATCTGGCTAAACCCTTTGTTGCGCTGGGATGGCTTTGCGCCAAAAGCGCAGGGGGTGGCGGCGATGCTTCCCCATGTTGACAGCTTTCGGGCCGGCCATTCCATTGCGTCGCTGGAAGATCTGGCCAAAGTCATCTCAAAACCGGATGACATGGGTGAGAAAGCGCGGTTGATGGCCGCGCTTTCGAAGTAGGTCTCAACCAAGCTGTTCTTCGTTGCACTTACGCGCCATTTCCATCGCTTTGTACGTACCGGTCAGATCAACGGTGAAGGCGAATTCCTTTTCGGGGAACACAACCATAACTTTCTGTTTGGCAAGGTCTTCGGCAAACTTGGGGTCATCCGACAGCACATAGCCACCCGAATAGCCTTTGGTGATGTTGCCCTTCATGCCGGTGGCTTCTCCAAGATACAGGTTTTCGCCCAGCAGGATCGCCACAGCCTCGGTTTCGCCACGCTTGATGTTGGTTTCAGCTTTGGTGAATACGCCAACATATCCCACGCCGCGGTCTTCGGTCAGGCCCATTTGAACCACGTTTTCCGCGTTATCAACAGCTTCGATCAGGCAGGATTTCTTGTCTTCGTCGATGAAGATTTTCCATCCGTCCACTTCGCCATAGCGCAGGAAGGTATCTGCGCTGGCCACTGTCGCCGCTAGCATTCCCAATACCGATCCGAGTGTAATAATGTGTTTCAAGTCTCTGTCTCCTTTTGAAAATTATCTGCGTCACAGCTGCGCATGATCCGCGTTTAGGTCAGAATCGGGAGGGCTGGCAATCAATGCATTGGATGTTCGGCTGAAACCCGCGGGGCTTTGCATAGCATTTGGAATTTCTTTCAAGGCCCATGAGTTAGCCTGATGGCTTACTTTTCATCCTGCCAAACCTGCCTATGTTGGTGCGGGAAACGCCAGGAGAGCGATATGGACAGATTCGACAACAGCCCCGAGACTGCTCTGGATTGGTATGAAACGGGAAAGCCAGTTGCGCTGGCTACGGTTGTTCAGACCTGGGGCAGTGCCCCCAGACGTGTTGGCGCTCAGCTTGTGATAGCAGGTGATGGCCGCTTTGAGGGGTCGGTATCGGGTGGTTGTGTCGAAGGTGCGGTTGTCGTCGAGGCGTTGGAAGCGATCGAAGAGGGTGAAGCGCGCCTACTTGAATTCGGGGTCAGTGACGAAGATGCTTTTGCGGTCGGGCTGGCCTGTGGCGGAACAATTCGGGTACTGGTCGAGCCTATTGGATCGGTCCTTCCTGAAAGCATATTGCGCGATCTGGTCGCTGCACGCGCGCAGCGCGAGCCTGTGGCTTATGAAGTGAATATCGAATCCGGCCATCGTGCGTTGCAGCGCGATCGTTATCCCGAACGCATGCGCATGGACCGGTCCGGTTTCGAAGAGGATGCGAAGACATTTGTTTCGGTCCACAATCCGCCCTTGCGGTTGATAGTGGTCGGGGCCGTTCATATTGCTCAGGCCCTGGTCCCGATGGCGCGAATTGCGGGGTACGACCCTGCGATTGTGGATCCACGAGATGCGTTTGCAACCGCCGCAAGATTCCCTGAGGAAACCGTGCTGACGGATTGGCCGGATGAGGCCGTTGCAAAGCTTGGAATGGATGCGCGAACGGCTGTTGTCTTGCTGACCCATGATCCAAAACTGGATGATCCCGCGTTAGAGGCCGCCCTGAGAGCCGGGGTGTTCTATATTGGGGCGCTGGGGTCTAATCGAACGCATGCGAAACGCGTCACCCGGATGAAAGAAGCCGGATTTACTGAAGGGCAGATTTCACAGATTCACGGTCCCGTAGGCTTGGATATCGGTGCCGCCGATCCTGCGGAAATTGCGGTTTCCATATTGGCCGAAATGACTGCGGTGTTGCGGGGCAAAGCATGAAGTTTGGCTCGGTTCCTTTGCGCGAGGCCGCTGGTGCAATTCTGGCGCATTCAGTGAAAGCCCAAGACACAAAGCTGCGTAAGGGCCTCTTGCTCACGCAGACACATCTGGATGAAATGGCTGCCGCCGGGCTGACCTCGGTCACTGTTGCGCAACTGGAATCCGGTGATTGTCACGAAAACGACGCTGCCCGGATGTTGGCAGAGGCTTTGGCCCCGGACCCGACAACCGTGGGATTGCGCGTCACCGAGCCGTTCACAGGGCGCGTTAACCTCTTGGCGAGAGGCCCCGGAGTCGCTGTTCTGGACGTACAGGCGCTGGAAGCGTTCAACTTGGTTAACCCAATGATTACTGTGGCCACAGTTCCCCAATATCAACAGATGGGATCAGGCGGGATGGTGGCGACGATCAAAGTCATTTCTTATGCCGTCCCCGGCGAAGATGTGGCGCGTGCCTCGGCGCTGACACAAGGAGCGGTGCGCCTGTCTGGCCCGGTGTTTCGCAGTGCCGGCCTGATCGTCACAGACATCCCCGGAGGTGTTTCGAACGACAAGGGAATAGCTGCAATCCGAGGGCGTGTCGAAGCCCTGGGTATGGGTTTGGATGACATTCGGGTGGTGCCACATGAGATTCAGGCGCTGTCTGCTGCATTGACGGGTGTTAAAGGGGATATTGTCCTGATCTTGACGGGCTCAGCAACTTCGGATGCGCATGATGTTGCGCCGCAGGCTGTTCGTGTTGCAGGCGGTCAGGTGGATCGGTTTGGAATGCCAGTAGATCCGGGCAACCTGTTGTTCACCGGTCTGCTGGACGCCAGACCCGTAATCGGTTTGCCGGGGTGTGCACGTTCTCCCGCACTGAACGGTGCGGATTGGGTTTTGTCGCGCGTGGCTTGCGGGATTGAAACGACAGCGGCGCATATTGCAGGCATGGGGGTCGGTGGATTGCTCAAGGAAATCCCGACCCGGCCACAGCCACGCGCATCTATCAAGCGGTAAGGCGTTTGACATCAATTTAAGGCCCAGATCAGACCGCTTTGTTCGGCATTGTGATCTGTCATAAACGGCGCCCTGCGAAATTTTTGTTCTCAAACAATAAGTCCCGTGTTTAACTCGACAGAGAAAAATATGACATGGGAGGAACTTATGACACAGGTCACCATGACCGTGAACGGGAGGTCTGTTAGCGGTGAGGTTGAGGGTCGGACGTTGTTGTCTGGATTTTTACGTGATCATCTGTCGCTGACCGGAACGCATGTTGGATGTGACACTGCGCAATGTGGGGCGTGTGTTGTTCATGTGAATGGCGCGGCGGTGAAGTCGTGCAACATGCTTGCGCTGGAAGCAGACGGGTCTGAGGTCGCCACGATTGAGGGCCAGGCCGCTGAGGATGGGTCTTTGAACGTGATTCAGCAGGCGTTTCAGGATCATCACGGGTTGCAATGCGGGTTTTGTACGCCGGGCATGGTGATGAGCGCCGCCGCCTTGCTGAAAGAGAACCCGCGCCCGAGCGAAGCCGAGATTCGAAAGTATCTGGAAGGCAACCTGTGCCGCTGCACAGGCTATCACAACATTGTCAAAGCGATCATGGCCGCATCGGGCCAGGACGTAAGCGGCATCGCTGCCGAGTAATACCGACGTAAAGAATTTTCGACGAAAATTCTTTTTCAGGGAGGAGAACAAGCAATGCCCAAAGACAGTGGCATCGGAGCCAGTTCCAAACGGCGCGAGGACGTGCGCTTTTTAACCGGAGCAGGCAATTACACCGACGATATCAACGTGCATGGCCAGGCCTATGTGCATTTTCTGCGGTCCGACATCGCGCATGGCCGGATCAACAGTATCGACACCTCGTCTGCCGAGGCCATGCCGGGCGTGGTCAAAGTGTTTACCGGCAAGGATTTCGAAGGCGTGGGCGGCATGCCCTGTGGCTGGGAAGTGACCGACAAGCACGGCGCACCGATGCAGGAACCTCCGCATCCCATTTTGGCACAGGGTAAAGTGCGCCATGTGGGCGATCCGATTGCTGCTGTGGTCGCCGATAGCCTGGAACAGGCCCGCGACGCGGCTGAGGCGATCGAGCTTGATATCGAGGAGCTGCCCGCCGTGATCGACATGAAGGCCGCCGCGCAAGAAGGCGCAACGCTGGTCCATGACGATCTGAAGAACAACATCTGCTATGATTGGCAGTTGGGCGAAACCGATGATGCCAAGGTCAATGAGGTCTTTGCCAATGCGGCCCATGTCACCACGCTGGATCTGGTGAACAACCGTCTGGTTGCCAATCCGATGGAGCCGCGTGTGGCGGTGGGCGAGTACAGCCGCGGCACCGAAGAATACACGCTTTATACCACGTCGCAGAACCCGCATGTGATCCGCCTGTTGATGTGTGCCTTTGTTCTGGGTCTGCCCGAACACAAGGTGCGCGTGGTCGCGCCGGATGTGGGTGGCGGCTTTGGCACCAAGATCTTTCACTATGCCGAAGAGGCGTTCTGCACCTTCGCCGCGAAGGCTTGTAACCGCCCGGTCAAATGGACCTCGAGCCGGTCCGAGGCGTTCATGTCAGACGCGCATGGGCGCGACCATGTCGGACAGATCGAACTGGCGCTGGATGCGGACAATAACTTTATCGGTCTGCGCACCAACACCTATGCAAATATGGGTGCGTATCTGTCGACCTTCTCCAGCTCGGTGCCGACATGGCTGCACGGGACGCTGATGGCGGGCAACTACAAGACGCCGGTCATTCAGGTCAACGTCAAGGCGATGTTCACCAATACGGTCCCGGTGGATGCCTATCGCGGCGCGGGCCGTCCGGAGGCGACGTTCCAGTTGGAGCGGGTCGTGGATAAGGCAGCGCGTGAACTGGGTGTCGATCCGATCGCCCTGCGCCGGCAGAACTTCATCACCCAGTTCCCCTATGACACACCGGTGGCGCTGACCTATGACACAGGCGATTATAATGGGACGATGGACAAGCTTGAGTCCGCTGCTGATCTGGCAGGCTTTGCCGCGCGTCGCGCTGAAAGCGAAGCCAAGGGCAAGCTGCGGGGTCTGGGCGTCAACTGTTATATCGAGGCTTGCGGTATCGCGCCGTCGAACATCGTTGGCATGCTGGGGGCCCGTGCGGGTCTGTATGATGCGGCGACTGTGCGGGTGAATGCCACCGGCTCGATCAGCGTCATGGTAGGTGCCCATAGCCACGGGCAGGGGCATGAAACGGCCTTCCCGCAGGTTGTGGCGGACATGATCGGTATCGACGAGTCGATGATCGAGATCGTGCATGGCGACACGTCGAAGATTCCGTTTGGCATGGGCACCTATGGCTCGCGGTCTTTGGCGGTCTGTGGATCGGCGATGGTCAAGGCAACCGAGAAAGTGATCGACAAGGCCAAGAAGATCGCGGCGCATCTGTTGGAGGCGTCCGAGGCTGATATCGAGCTGAAGGACGGTCAGTTCAGCGTGGCAGGGACCGACAAGTCGGTGGCCTGGGGTGATGTCACCCTGACGGCCTATGTGCCGCATAACTTTCCGCTGGAGGTCGAGCCCGGGCTGGAGGAGACCGCCTTTTATGACCCGGCCAACTTTACCTTCCCGGCTGGCGCCTATGCCTGTGAGGTCGAGGTAGACCCCGAAACCGGCCGGGTCACCATCGAAGCCTTCACTGCCGCTGATGACTTTGGCAATATCGTCAACCCGATGATCGTGGATGGTCAGGTGCATGGCGGCATCGGTCAGGGCATCGGTCAGGCATTGCTTGAAAACTGTGCCTATGACGAAAACGGTCAGCTGCTGAGCGCATCCTTCATGGACTATGCCATGCCGCGTGCCGATGATGTGCCGTTCTATGCGGTGGACCATTCCAGCCAGACGCCCTGTACGCATAACCCGTTGGGTGTGAAGGGCTGTGGTGAGGCCGGGGCAATCGGTTCACCACCTGCGGTGGTCAACGCGGTGCTGGATGCGTTGAATTCAGGCGGCAAAGCCATCGATCATATCGATATGCCGGTGAGTCCATCGCGTGTCTGGACCGCGATGCACGGGTGAGAGGTTGGGGTGCGAGGGGTCAACCCCTCGCGCTCCCCGAGATATTTATAGCCAGATGAAGGGCGGATCAGCGCCTTTCGGAAAGGAAGACGAAATGTACAATTTCGAATTTGAGAAACCCTCGACCATAGCCGACGCGGTTGCCGCTTTAGGGGCTGAGGATGCGCAGGCGTTGGGTGGTGGGCAAACCCTGATCCCGACGCTGAAACAACGATTGGCTGCGCCATCGGCACTCGTCTCGCTCAGCGGAATTCCCGAAATGCAGGGCGTCTGTGTTGGGGATGACGGGTCGGTTTCTATCGGTGGCGCAACGCCGCATGCAGTTGTTGCGCAAGAGGCGGCGGGATCATACCCGGCGCTGGCCGCATTGGCCGGTCAGATCGGTGATCCGGCGGTGCGCAACCGCGGCACGATTGGCGGCTCGGTTGCGAATAACGATCCGGCGGCCTGTTACCCGGCGGGTGTGCTCGGATCCGGGGCCACGATCGTGACCAACGCCCGTCAGATTGCGGCGGATGCGTTTTTTGATGGCATGTTCTCGACCGCACTGGATGAGGGTGAGATCATCACATCCATCCGCTTTCCGGTGCCACAGGCCGCGAGTTATCAGAAGTTCTTGCAGCCAGCCTCGCGCTTTGCGTTGGTGGGTGTCTATCTGGCCCGGTTCGCCGACGGTGTGCGTGTGGCGGTCACGGGCGCCAGCGAGGATGGGGTGTTCCGCTGGTCCGAAGCAGAACAGGCGCTGAATACTGAATTCCGACCGGACGCGTTGATGGGGCTGAACATCAACCCGGCCAACATGATCGGCGATCTTCATGGCAGCAAAGCGTATCGCGCGCATCTGGTCAGTGTGATGACCAAGCGGGCTGTGCTGGCCTGCATGTAAGTAAATCGGCTTTTAGTCGCAAAGCCTCGGGGTGTGTCCCTCGGGGCTTTTTCTATTTTCGGCGAATTTTCGGAAGCTTGTTTGGCTGCCAATAGGCTCCGGTATCTTCGCGCGCCTTTTGATAGGCCTCAACGCGGTGCGCTGCTGTTTTGCCACCGGCGTCAAATAAATGGCCGATGAGACATTCCAACACAGCCATGACACCGGTAAAGCTCGAGGTGTGATGTTGTGACCTTGTGCTGACGTTAAAGGCGACATCCGGCTCGACACCCGGCGCAATGACTTCGCTGTCCGAGATCAGGATGACCCGAAGCCCCTTTTCCCGGGCGAACCTTATGGATTTAATCGTCTCCGCAGAATAGGGGCTGACCGTGATTGCCAGCAGACAGTCCTTGTCATCGGCATCCAGAAGGTCATCCGTGGCCGAGCCGATGTGGCGCGGTATTAGTTGAATACCGGGGTGCGCCATGCGCCCGGTATAGGAAAAGTAATAGGCCAGCGCGTAACTGGCGCGGGTGGCGGTCACGAAGCAACGGCGGGACCTGAAGATATGGTCAACGGCTAGATGCGCTGTCTCGGGCCTCATCAATCGCAGGGACCTGACGACGACATTCTGTTCGTTGCGGGCAAGTCTGGCTTGAAGCTGACCATGGGCGCCGTCCGCTTGCATGTGGGTTTGCCAGGACGCGCCAAGGAATTCTTCGGTATCCGTCGCCAGGTTTTGCCGGAACGGTGCGCGAAAGGCTTGAAACCCGCCAAAACCCATATGCTGGGCCAGTCGGACAAGGACATTTGCACTGACACCGATCTTCTCGGCAGTTACCCGTATCGGGTCGAGGCCGAAATCCGCGGGGTGATCTACGATGTATTTGGCTGCCGCCTGAAGTCTGGGCGGCATCTGGTCGATGTTTTTCCTCAAGTTATCTGTCAGCTGGCGTTGGGTCTCTGTCATGAAAAAACATATGTTATGAAAGAAGAAGGTGTAAAACATAGGCCGCTTGCATAGATGCGGCAACAGGTAATCGGGGGCAGGGAATGTCACAGCATCGGTCGAAATCTGAACCCTACATTCTGGCGGCGCCCAATGGTGCGCGCCGAGGTGCGGCAGATCACCCAGCCCTGCCTGTCACAACCTCGCAAATTCTTGAAGCGGCCAGAGCATGCCATGAGGCCGGTGCGGCCGGTCTTCATCTGCACATTCGGGACACAGAAGGCCGTCACTCTTTGGACGCGGGACAGTATCTGGAAACACTTGCCGAACTTCGGCGGCGGGTTCCGGCTCTGGACATCCAGATCACAACCGAGGCGGCAGGGATTTTTGATGTAAGCAGCCAGTTCGAATGTCTGAAGAAGGTTAGACCGGCTTGGGCGTCGATCTCGGTTCGCGAAATCGCGCGCGATAACGATCTGGCTGACCGGATCTATGGTCTTTGCGCGGATCAGGGGACGCGGGTTCAGCATATTCTTTACGACGCTGAAGATGCGGCCCTATTAACACGGTGGCAATATCGTGGGGTTGTCCGCAAACAACAATCCGACCGTTTGCTTGTTCTGGGGCGCTATCGGACTGATCAGGAATCAAAGCCCTCGGATCTGGATGCGTTTCCGGACGGGGATTCGCCTTGGATGATCTGTGCCTTTGGAAAACGAGAGCATGACTGTTTAATACATGCGGCGTCCTTGGGCGGTGATGTCCGGGTCGGATTTGAAAACAGCATCGCAGACCGGAACGGAGACACTTGGGACAATAACGCCGCCTCAGTCGCGGCCCTTGTCGCCAGATTGAAAGAGGATAGATCATGAGCCACGTTTTCCCACGCCATACGAAATCTCAGCTGCCGGTCGCGGTTGGCGGCGAAGGCTGCTATCTGATCGATGCTGACGGTAAGCGGTATCTGGATTGCGGTGATGCTGCTGTGTCCTGTCTTGGCCACTCAAACCGGGCGGTGATCGAGGCGGTTCAAAGCCAGGTTGAAAAGATCGCCTTTGCGCATACCGGGTTTATGACGTCCGAACCTGCCGAAGCCCTTGCGGACCTTCTGATTGATCATGCGCCCGGGGATTTGGATCGCGTTTATTTCGTATCCGGAGGGTCCGAAGCAACAGAGGCCGCCATCAAACTGGCACGGCAGTATTTTCTTGAGATCGGTCAGCCCGAGCGCCGCCATGTCATCGCGCGCCGCCAAAGCTATCATGGAAATACTCTGGGGGCCTTGTCAGCGGGGGGAAATGCCTGGCGCCGTGCGCAATTCGCACCGATGCTGATCGAAATGACCCATATCGCGCCCTGCTACGAATATGCCGAAAAGAAAGATGGTGAGAGCAGCCACGCCTATGGTCAACGGGTGGCCGATGAGTTGGAGGCCGAAATTTTGCGTCTTGGCCCTGAAACCGTCATGGCGTTTATGGCCGAGCCAGTCGTGGGGGCAACGCTGGGGGCGGTCCCGGCGGTCGAAGGGTATTTTAGGCGCATACGTGAAATCTGTGATCAATATGGCGTTTTGCTGATCCTGGATGAGGTCATGTGCGGAATGGGGCGCACCGGGCATTTGTTTGCCTGCGATCACGATGGAATTGCCCCGGATATTCTGTGCATCGCCAAGGGTTTGGGGGCGGGTTATCAACCCATCGGCGCAATGTTGTGTACGAGCCGGATATATAAAGCGATCCAAAATGGGTCAGGGTTTTTCCAGCACGGGCATACCTATGTCGGCCATCCGGTGGCAACTGCAGCGGCATTGGCGGTGCTGAAGGAATTGACGAGCCAACAACTGCCCCAGCGCGCCGAGTTTATGGGACAGAGACTGCAATCTGCGCTGGAAACTGCGTTCAGCGAGCACCCTAATGTCGGCGATATTCGGGGCCGCGGGCTGTTCCGCGGTATTGAGCTGGTCTCGGATCGGGCCGGAAAAACACCGTTTGATCCCGCACTTGGTCTCGCGGGCAAGATCAAGAAGGCGGCATTGAACGCTGGTCTGATCTGTTACCCCATGTCTGGCACGCGCGATGGTCGAAGTGGCGACCATATTCTGTTGGCACCGCCTTTCATTATCGACGACGCACAGATTGAGGAATTGGTTGAAAAGCTGGAGGCCGCACTCAAAGCCGCGATCTGACGCTCTTTTGATCTGACTTTCTCTTTTTACTCAATAGGGTATCGACAAAAGGTCAAATCCTGAAGGAGCGATGATGATTGTCGACATCTGGAAGAGTTTTCGGGACTTGCCCGCCTGGGTACAGATCTGGTTGGTGGTGCTGCTCATCCCGACCAATCTGGCACCTCTGGCGTATCTGGATCAGCCAAATGGTATTCTAATCGCAGCACTCTCAATCGGTGGGATGGCATTGAATCTTCCGATCATGCTGGCGACACGAGGGATGAGCAAAGCGATGGCATTTCCGCATCTAATATGTTGGGTGCCAATGGTTTTCGTCGTGATTGCAGTATTTGCAAGCGAAGCCGAACTGGCGACTGGATATGCGAAATTTCTGGTGTTTCTACTGGTTATTGACCTGATTTCGCTGGCATTTGATGTGAATGACGCAAGGGTCTGGTTTAAAAGCCGAAGCGCAAAATAAAACCCCCTCAATCCGAGGGGGTTTCGAATAACTCAGTTGTCGCAAGGCTTACTTCTGCGGCAGCGGGCCGATCATCATGATCATCTGACGGCCTTCCATCTTGGGCATGTTCTCAACCTTGCCGATTTCCTTGGTGTCCACGGCAACACGTTCCAGCAGCTCACGGCCCAGATTCTGGTGTGCCATCTCACGACCACGGAAGCGTAGAGTCACCTTTACCTTGTCGCCGTTTTCAAGGAATTTGAACACGTTGCGCATTTTGACTTCATAGTCATGAGTATCGGTGTTGGGCCGGAACTTGACCTCTTTCACCTCAATGACTTTTTGCTTTTTGCGCGCTTCGGCCTCGCGTTTCTGCGTTTCGTACTTGAATTTACCAAAGTCCATGATTTTGCAAACCGGAGGGTTTGCATTCGGCGAAATCTCGACCAGATCCAGGCCGGCTTCGTCCGCGAGTTGCATGGCTTTGGCGGGATGAACCACCCCGACATTTTCACCTTCGGCGCCGATAAGGCGAATTTCGGGGGCACGGATCTTATCATTGACGCGCGGGCCGGTGTCTCTCTGAGGCGGCGCGTTGTGAGGTCTGCGAGCTATGGGTTCATTCCTTTGATGATTGCAGAATTTCAAGCCCGGAATTTAGACTGGGCTGCGGGACGTTTCAAGCGGCATAAGTGACCACCAGCGTGAATTTCCCATGATATTCCCGCGTTTTTGCCGATCTGATGTCGCATATCAGACCGGCAAACCGGATTAGCCAACAAAGGCCTTTTCAATGACGAATTCCTTGGGGTCGGAATTTGCGCCTTCGCGCAGTCCGAAATCCTCGAGGATTTTTTTGATATCCAGGTTGAAAGCCAATGATCCGCAAACCATCGCGCGGTCCGTATCCGGCTGGATGCCGCCCTCAATCCCCAGATCGGCAAATACTGTGCCGTCTTTCAACAGCTCGGTAATGCGGCCCATTTTGGGGCTCTGTTCGCGTGTGGTGGTCGGGTAGTAACGAATCTTGTCCGCAAAACCTTCGCCCATCAGCTCAGCCAGCATTTCGTCCTTACGGATGTCTTCAATCAGTTGGCGACCATATTCCAGCTCGGCCATTTCGCGGCAGGTATGGGTGATTATGACCTCATCATAATCCTCATAGGTCTGTGGTTCGCGCAGCAGAGAGGCGAAGGGTGCAAAGCCGGTGCCGGTGGCAAAGAACCACAGGCGCTTACCAGGCAGCAGGGCGTCATGGACCAGCGTGCCAACCGGCTTGGGCCGCAGGATGATCTGATCGCCTGGTTTGATGTGCTGAAGTTTCGAAGTCAGCGGGCCGTCCTGTACCTTGATCGAATAGAACTCAAGCTCTTCATCCCAGGACGGCGAGGCGATGGAATAGGCGCGCAGCAAGGGTTTGCCGTTGTCGCCCAGCAGGCCGATCATCACAAACTCGCCCGAGCGGAACCGCAAGGACGCGGGGCGCGACACTTTGAATGAGAACAGGCTGTCAGTCCAATGCTTGACGTCTGTCACAGTCTGGGCGTCCGGCAGAACGGGGGCCTTCACGGCGGTTGCTTCGGTCACGGGTTTCATCTCTGTCATCGTTTCACTGCCGGTGGAGTAAACCGACATCTCCGTTTAATCTTTGATCCAAGTCAGGAAAAGGGGGCTCTTGCCCCTACGTTCCTATTTGAGGCTGCGAAAGGCGGTTTTAGCCGCGCAGGCGGGCCTGATAGTTGTTGTCCTGCCAGTTGGCGCGAGCCACCCACTGATCTTCGGGCTGGCGATCGGCCAGAGTGTCTTCAATCTCGACCTCATCAAAGCCGCTGCGCCGCGCCATGGCATACTGGTCGGCCAAGACATGGCCTTTGGCGCGCAAGCGACCGGTATAGCCTTTCAGGCGCAGGGTCCGCGCGATGGTAAAGCCGCGCCCATCCGCAAAGGACGGGAAATCGATGCGCACCATCTTGGCGCAGCCCAGCCGTTCGGCAAGCTCATCGGGATCCGTGTCCGAGCTGACATCCAGCGCGACCACATCATTGGCCGCGTCTTCCAGCGTGACATAGCCATCAGTCCAATCATCGGGGGCGAACCCCTCATCGGTTACGATAACGTTCATGTGTTCTCTCCGGCGCGCATCATCTTGCCATCTACAAAATGAATGCCGCATTCTTCCTTGTTCTGATCGCGCCAGCGTCCGGCGCGGGGGTCTTCGCCCTGTTTGACCGGCGAAGTACAGGGCGCACAGCCGATCGAAGGGTATCCTTTGGCCACCAGCGGGTGCCTGGGCAAGTTGTTCTCTTCCATATAGGCGCGCACATCTTCGGGCGCCCAATGGGCCAGCGGGTTGACCTTGATCCGGCCTGTGCCGTCCTCGACCTCAAAGAAATCAAGCGTGGCGCGGGACCCTGCCTGAAACCGTTTGCGCCCGGTGATCCAGCCATCATATCCCAACAATGCCTGTTGCAGCGGGAAGGTCTTGCGCAGGTTACAGCACGCATCCATGTCCCGCAGACGCAGCGCGCCATAGGGGTCGTCGCGTTGAACATCCTCGTCATCCGCGCGGATGATCTTGACGTTTCGCAACCCCAACCGCTCGCTCACCTCCTGCTGATACTCCAGCGTTTCGGTGAACAGCATCTGCGTGTCGATGAACAGCACCGGGGTCATCTTGTCGACCACGGCCGCCATATGCAGCAACACCACCGATTCCGCACCGAAACTTGAGACCAGAGCGAGATCATCGATCTCTTCCATTGCTCCGTGCATCACGTCATGCGCACTGTGGTGGCGGAACCGGGCGTTCAACTCACTGACCCGTTCGGTCAGTTCACGTCTATCCCGGCCCAGTTCAGTCTGGATCAGATCAAGCGGCATTCGCTCGCGCCTCGGGGTAGAGGGCCGCCTTGAACGGAGTCATTCCGACACGGCGATAGGTCTCGAGGAAGGTTTCTTCGGCACCCTCACGCTGCTCCAGATAGGTTTCGACGATGCGCTCAACGGCCGGAACGATCTCATCATAGGCAAAGCCCGGACCCGTACGATCACCGATTGCGGCGTTTTCCGTGCCGTCACCACCCAGAGTGATCTGGTAGTTTTCGACGCCTGCACGATCCAGACCAAGAATGCCGATATGGCCGACATGGTGGTGACCACAGGCGTTGATGCAGCCCGAGATCTTGATCTTCAGGTGGCCGATATCATGCTCCAGTTTGAGGTCTTCGAACCGGGTGGCGATTTCCTGTGCAACCGGGATCGAACGCGCCGTTGCGAGCGCGCAATAGTCCATGCCAGGGCAGGCGATGATGTCGCTGATCAGGCCGATATTGGCGGTGGCCAGCTCGTATTCTTTCAGTTTGGCATGGATCGCGGGCAGGTCCGATTTATGGACATGCGGCAGGATCACGTTCTGCTCATGACTGATGCGCAGCTCGTCATAGGCGAATTCTTCGGCCAGATCGGCCATCACGCGCATCTGCTCGGCAGTTGCATCACCCGGCGTCGCGCCGTGCTTCTTGATTGAGATGGTGACAATCGCGTGG
Source organism: Ruegeria sp. CDSA241 (assembly GCF_059611265.1). NCBI lineage: Bacteria > Pseudomonadati > Pseudomonadota > Alphaproteobacteria > Rhodobacterales > Roseobacteraceae > Ruegeria > Ruegeria sp. CDSA241. The sequence goes on along the minus strand of NZ_JBXWPF010000002.1, from coordinate 195,553 downwards.
TCCGCATTCTTGTGCGGCGCGATGTTAGTATCGACCCACGAGCGGAAGACCGGGTCGTTGGTGTATGCACCTTCAAACGACGCAACCGACGCTTCGCGGAAGGTGGGTGCAGCGAAGTGGCCCTTGATCTCTTCCAGCAGGTTCATATCCGCGCCTTTGAACTGCGGGCGGACCTGCAGGAAACGCTCGTTCACCTTGGCGCGGATGGCGTCGATGCCGTGTTCATGCACGGTGATCTTGATGCGCGCCTTGTACTTGTTGTCGCGGCGGCCGATTTGATTCCAGACCGAAACAGTGGCTTCTAGGTAAGCCAGCAGGTCGTCAAACGCGACGAAGTCAGACAGTTCCTTGCCTATCATGGGCGTACGGCCCAGACCGCCGCCTACGATGACGCGAGCACCCAGTACGCCGTCACGCTCGACCAGTTGCAGGCCGATGTCATGCGCCTTGATAACGGCGCGGTCATTTTCGGACCCGGTGATGGCGATCTTGAACTTACGCGGCATGAACTGAAATTCCGGGTGGTCGGTCGACCACTGGCGCAGGAGTTCCGCATAGGGGCGCGGATCGGCGACCTCATCCGCGGCGGCACCGGCGAAATGGTCGGCGGTTACGTTGCGGATGGTGTTGCCGCTGGTCTGGATGGCGTGCATGCCAACCTCGGCCAGCGCGTCCAGCATATCCGGGACGTCCTGCAACTTGGGCCAGTTGTACTGGATGTTCTGACGGGTGGTAAAATGGCCATAGCCCTTGTCCCACTTTTCAGCCAGCAGGGCCAGTTGGCGCATCTGCGCGCTGTTCAGCGTGCCGTAAGGAATGGCGACCCGCAGCATATAGGCGTGCAGCTGCAGATACAGGCCGTTCATGAGGCGGAGCGGCTTGAACTCATCCTCGGTCAGCGAACCGTCAATGCGGCGCTCGACCTGGGCGCGGAACTGTCTGTTGCGTTCTGCCAAAAATGCTGTGTCGAACTCGGAGTAGCGATACATGATTAGCTGTCCTTAAGTGCAGCCCCGATCCTGGGGCCAATGTAGGGGAGAGAGAGGGCCAGGGATCAGGCCCGGGGCTGCGGGGAAGTTTCCTGTTTGCCGTGGGCATAGTTGGACGGACCAGTCCGGCGGAAGTCTTCCCGAAAATGAGTTGGTTCTGGGCCTTCGTCGCCAGCTATGGCATCCGCCAGATAGGCACCGACAATCTTGCCTGCCTGACGTTCAGCATCCAGAAGGCGGATCTGTGCGTGGGCTTCGTCTGTGATCAGCTCTGCCTCGGATAATTCACGCGACCAGCGGTCGTCCTCGGTCAGATAGATGACGTCACCTACCAACAGATCGTTGGCGGTTACCACTTTGGGGGTAAAAGCGCGGGCCATCAGGCGTGCTCCTTTTTGAATTCAGTCAGGGCCTTGGCTGCCTGGCGGGGGGCAAGGCCGTAAAAAGTAAGGGTGGGGCCGTCCATGTCCGAGGCGTTCAGATCGGCGGACATGTGATCCAGCGTCGTGGTCAATATGCGCTGATCGGGACGCGACGCGTTTTCGATCAGCGTCACAGGTGTGGCCCGGTCGGCGCCGTGCATGATCAGGCGGCCCTGAATAAACCGGGCAGACTTTTTGCCCATATAGATCGCCGCCACCGAACCGGGCTGCGCCAGGGCGCTCCAATCGTGATCGGCGAACCCCTTCATGTCGTGCCCAGTCAGGAAACGGATCGAAGAATTGCGCCCGCGGCGCGTCTGGCTTTGCCCGATGCCCGCAACTGCGGCCGAGGCTGCGGTGATGCCGGGGATAATCTGCCACGAGATGCCAGCTGCTTCGACGGCGTCGATTTCTTCGTCCAAACGACCAAATACGGTGGGGTCACCGGATTTCAGGCGTACAACGCGTAGACCCTTCAGGGCGTACTCTACCAGCAGCGCGTCGATGTCTTCCTGTTTCCACGAGGGGCCGAACCCGGCTTTGCCAACATCGACCAGAACGGCCGTTTGCCCGGCTAGGGCCAGCACCTCGGCGCTGATCAACCGGTCATGCAGGACAACTTCCGCGCGCTCGAATGCGCGCAGGGCCTTGAGCGTCAGCAATTCGGGATCACCGGGGCCTGCGCCGACAAAGTCGACATGGCCTGCGTCCTGATATGTTTGCGTCACTTGCATGTTTCGGTCCGGGTTGGTTTGACTTGACCCTCAATATAGGAAATATTCCCGGTATTACGCCATATGTGCGCATAAATAAGAACAAACGTTTCGCTGTATTGGTTAAGCGATACGAAAGTTTCGAAACGAGGAAGAAATTGGAATGTCAGTGCGGATTGATGACACGGATCGGAAAATTCTGGTTGAGCTGCAGCGCGACGCCAGCCAATCGCTGGACGAAATAGCAGCCCGCGTCGGCAGTTCCAAGACGCCTGTCTGGAATCGTATCCGCAAGCTGAAAGGGGCCGGGGTGATCGGTCAGCAGACGGTATTATTGGATGCCGAGGCGCTTGGTTTTGAGGCGACGTTCTTCGTGCTGATCCGCACCTCTGAACACGAGGCGGATTGGCAGCGAAAGTTCCTCAAAGCCCTGCGGGACCGCCCCGAAGTGCAAGAGGCGCACCGGCTGGCAGGCGATATCGACTATATACTCAAGGTGCGCGTCAAAAACGCGCGCGCCTATGACGTGTTCTACCAGACACTGATTTCCGAGGTGCGCGTCCACAATGTGACTGCGTTGCTGTCGATGGAAGAGATCAAGTCGACGACCATGCTGCCGCTGAATGCCCTGATCGAGAAATAGCGATCAGACCTGAACCATCAACCGCTTTAGCCCGTGGAAATGGTAGCTGTTGGAATATTCCGGTTCCTCGCTGAGCGCTAGGTTGGGACAGCGTTCGAACAGTGCCGCCAGCGCTATTCGCATTTCGAGTCGGGCCAACGGTGCTCCTACGCAGAAATGCAGACCCGCGCCAAAGCTGCTGTTGGTCAGGATGGGGCGGGTTGGATCGAACTTATGAGGTTCGGCCCAGACTTGGGGATCACGGTTCGCGGCTCCAAGCAACAAAGCGACTTCGTCACCGCGTTTAAAACTGTGCCCGAACAGTTCGATCTCTTCATAGGCATAGCGCGTGAACATATGCAGCGGGGGATCAAAGCGCAGGATTTCTTCGACGGAGGCGTCAATCGTTTCAGGCTGAAAGGCATCGGCTTTTACACCTTTTCGCAATACGGTCCTAAGCCCATTTCCCAGAGAATGAACCGTGGCCTCATGACCGGCATTCAACAGCAGAATGCAAGTTGCAACCAACTCGTCACGCGACAGTTTTTCACCATCTTCTTCAGCGGCGATCAACCGGGTAATCAGGTCACCCTGAGGGTCAGACCGGCGCTTTTCGACGTAAGACGAGAGAAAGTCGGTGAACTCTTTTGCCGAGGCCGCCGCCGCATCCTCGGTCTGGCGTGTGCGGCTGGCCTGATACATCGCCACCATGTCATGGGACCAGCGCAAAAGCTCGGGCGACATCTCTTCGGGAACGCCTAGAAGGCGGCAGATCGTAACGACCGGAACTTGCGTGCAATAGGTGTCCAGCAGATCGAACGGCGCATCCGTAAAGGCGTCGATCAGCTTGTGGCTGAGGTCATGGATCGTTGGTTCCAGTGCCGCAATGGCACGTGACGTAAAGGCGCGCATGACCAGGCGTCGAAGCCGGGTGTGGCGCGGCGGCTCTGCTTCTAACAACGAATGAGATTCGACCATCAGCCAGGGGGCTAGATGCGCAGGACCTGGACGCTGCATTTCCGGCGGCACTTCGCGACCGAAACGACGGTCCTTCAGCAAGGCCTGAACCGCCCGGTGGGATACAGCAGCGTGCATCCGGTAGTCGGCCCAATACACAAGGTCGCCATGCGCGCGGGCCGCATCATAAAACGGATAAGGGTTCTGGACAAAATTCGGGTCAACAGGGGATTGATGCAAAGTCTTCATGGCGGGCACACTTGCCATGAGGCGCGTTGAATGCAAGACCCAATGTCATGCAAAGGGTATGGTTGATTTCGACATTTCTGATTGCTGTTGGGCTGCTCTCTGTTGGGGTGTGGTCATACGGCTTTCGTCAGGCATTGTCGCCGCTGAGCGATAAGGCTGAGGCCGATCTGGAATTGGCCGCCGACCGCCTTAGCACACAAATGCAGGTCTATCAGGAACTGGCTGTCTTGATGGCCAGCCACCCGGCTGTTCGAACGCTTGTCACGCCGAGCGATCGCGCCATCGCGCAGGCTGTGTTGCTGGACGTGGCAGACAAAACTGCCGCCGTTAACATTGTCTATCTGGACCGTCTGGGCAGGGTACTTGCAGCCGCCCACCCGGTGCCTGAATTGACGATGGCAGACCATCCCGCATTCAGGCGCGCCATGCAGGGAGCTATGGGCAGTGCCCACGGGGTCGAGTCCACAAGCGGCGATCGAACCTATTCCTATGCAGCTCCTGCCTTTGGTCCCACCGGTATAGTCGAAGGCGCATTGATGGTTATAGCCGATGTGCAGGATGTCGAACAGACTTGGCGGGGCAGTACCGAGGCCATTTTCTTTATTGATGGGGAAGGTGTGGTGTTCATCTCGAACCGATCCGACCTGTTGTTCTGGCGTCGGACCGAAGGTCAACCGGGGCTGGTGCCGCCCGAGGGGCAGGCGGTTGATTTCTCGTCGAATCTGATCGGACGACACGAGCTTTGGACCTTGAATTGGGGCCGGTATCTGCCACGGCATGCGTTACACCTTACGCTCGATCTACCGGTGATAGACATGACAGCAGAGGTGCTGGTGGATGTGGCCCCGGCGCGCCGTCTGGCGAATTTGCAAGCAGCGGCGGTCGCTGCGATCTGTCTGGCCTTCGGGGCGCTTTTGTACATGGCAACCGAACGCCGGCGCGCGCTTGCTGAGGCCAATGCGGTGCTGGAAAGCCGCGTGACGCGCAGAACCCATGCGCTTACCGCCGCGAACACGGCCCTGCGGCGCGAGGTTCATGAACGGGAAGAGGCCGAGGTCGCGCTGAAACATGCGCAGGAAGAGCTTATACAGGCCGGGAAGTTGAGTGCGCTCGGGCAGATGTCGGCGGGCATCAGCCATGAGTTGAACCAGCCGCTGATGGCCATTCGCCAATTCGCCGAGAACGGAACGGCTTTTCTGACCAGAGGTGACGAGTCAAAAGCCGCCGAGAACCTCACCAGAATTTCCGATTTGGCCGCGCGAATGGCGCGAATTATCAAGAACCTCAGGGCTTTTGCCCGCAATGAAAACGAGCCCATGGGCAGAGTTGATCTGGTTCAGGTAATAGAAACGGCGTTGGAACTGACCGAGGCCCGGCTGAATTCGGAAAACGTTCGTATGGAATGGCAGGCTCCAGATGTCCCTATCTATGCTTGGGGTGGCGAAGTGAGATTGGTACAGGTGTTCGTAAATCTGATTAACAATGCCGCCGATGCCATGAGTGAGCAAAACCAACGCATGATCAAGATCGCGATAAACAGCGGCCAAACCCTGACGGTCACGGTCAGTGACACCGGTCCGGGGATCGAAAACTCGGAAAAGCTGTTCGAGCCGTTTTACACCACCAAAGCCGTCGGTTCGTCCGAGGGTATGGGGCTGGGGCTGTCGATCTCTTATGGTCTGGTTCAAAGCTTTGGTGGTAATATTCGGGGCACCAACGCTCCGACAGGTGCGGTATTCACTGTGGAACTGGAACATTTCAGGGAAGTAGGGGCAGCATGACCCGCAAAGTGCTTTTGGTCGATGACGACTCGGCAGTGCGCGAAGCGCTGGCCCAAACGCTGGAGCTTGCCGATTATGAACCCGTAACAGCCGGGTCCTTTGTGGCGGCGAAGGATCATATCCGGGCGGATTTCGCAGGAGTGATCGTGTCGGATATCCGGATGCCTGGTCGGGACGGGTTTCACCTGTTGACCTACACCCGCGATATGGATGCTGATCTGCCTGTCATCCTGTTGACTGGAGAAGGCGACATACCAATGGCAGTGCAGGCCATGGGGCAGGGTGCATTCGACTTTTTGGAAAAGCCCTGCGCCGCGGCAGATCTGCTAAAGGTATTGGGCAAGGCCTCTGAGGCGCGAGAGCATGTCCTGCAACAACGGGCGATGAAAAGCGAGCTTGAGCGCGGCGATCCAGCGGCACGCCTGCTGTTCGGTCTCTCATCAAAGGCCGAAGCCCTGAGGGAAAGGGTTCGTACGGTAGCCCAGACAGGGGCCGAAGTTTTGGTCACCGGACCGGCTGGCAGCGGGGTGTCCAAAGTTGCCGAGGTCGTTCACCTAATGTCGCCGCAAAGTCAGGGTCCATTTGTCAAACGTCCATCCGCCGGTTTGTCGACCAGCGATCTGGTTCATGTCTGCGAAGATGCAGCCGGTGGTTCCCTTTTTCTGGATGAAATCTCGGCCATGCCCGAGGCCACGCAATATGCAGCACTGGAGATGGTTGAACAGGGTGTAGGCGCCCGAATTCTGGCGGGCACGACCACTGACTTGGCCGAATTGTCTTCGGATGGACGGTTTCTTGCGGATTTGTTCTATCGTTTGGATGTGATGCGCGTTCGCATTCCGTCGCTTGCCGAGCGCCCCGAGGATATTCCGGTGATTTTCCGTCACTATGTCGCGCAGGCGGCTGAACAGGCTGGGATCAACGAACCGGAAATTACCTCGGACCATCTGGCTTCGTTGATGACCGGAGACTGGCCGGGCAATGCGCGCTCGCTGATGTCAGCGGCAATGAGGTTTGTTCTGGGCATGCCCGAGGATGTCTCGCAAGCCGCAGAACTGGGGTTGAGTGAGCAGATGGCACGGGTTGAAAGATCTCTGCTGATCGCTGCCCTTGGGCGGCATAACGGCAAGGCATCGGACGCGGCAAAGGCGTTAAAGCTGCCGCGCAAGACCTTCTACGACAAGCTGGCGCGATACCACATTCGTCCTGAAGACTACCGGAGGTAAAGGCTCCCGCCAGCTTTTTCCGCATTGTCATGCGGTTAAGCTGTTGGGCGTGGCAGTCCGCTGACGCGGACTGCGGGGCGAACCAAATGCCCGGCAATCGATTCGGATTCGGCGAATCGTTATTTGTGCGGAAATCCACACAACGGCGCAGATATATGTGCGGTTTCTCGCACGGCTTTCTTGCAGGCTCAAACAGAGACTTGGTTGAATGCGTGTAACATCAAGTAAATAAATGACAAAATGTCAACCGGCGGCGATTCCCACAAAAAGTTGAGAGCGTGAGCCCGATTCGGTTCACTCGCCGCCATGGGACGACTTCGGCACGTCCGGAGACGTAGTGAAGTATCTGGGAGAACTCGACTGATGAAATTTTTGACAACGGCAGCGACGGCCGTCGCTCTAACCGTAACAGCAACCGCAGGCATGGCCGCTTGTGAAGACGGCGAAATCGTCGTGAAATTCGCGCATGTGACCAATACCGATAAACATCCCAAGGGTATTGCAGCCTCGTTGCTGGAACAGCGCGTTAATGATGAGATGAACGGCGTGATGTGCATGGAGGTCTATCCGAACTCCACGCTTTATAACGACGATAAAGTCCTTGAGGCGATGTTGCAGGGCGATGTGCAACTGGCGGCCCCGTCATTGTCCAAGTTCGAGAAGTTCACCAAGCAATTCCGCCTGTTCGACCTGCCGTTCATGTTCAAGAACATTGATGCGGTAGACGCATTTCAGGCTTCGGCTGACGGTCAGGCGATGAAAGACAGCATGCAGCGCCGTGGCCTGCAGGGGCTGGCATTCTGGCACAATGGCATGAAACAGATGTCGGCCAACAAACCGCTGGTCGATCCGTCGGATGCCGATGGCCTGAAATTCCGCGTCCAATCCTCTGACGTGCTGGTCGCGCAGATGGAGGCGATTGGCGGAAGCCCGCAGAAAATGGCTTTCTCAGAGGTTTATGGCGCGTTGCAGCAAGGTGTCGTCGACGGACAGGAAAACACTTGGTCCAACATCTACGGCAAGAAGTTCTTTGAGGTTCAGGACGGTATCACTGAAACCAACCACGGTGTCATCGACTATCTGGTCGTGACATCGGTTGACTGGCTGGACAGCCTGGATCCTGCGGTGCGCGAACAGTTCCTGACCATCCTGGGCGAAGTGACAGAACAGCGGAACAAAGAATCCTTCTCGGTGAACGAGGAAGCCAAGGTCTCGATCACAAATGCGGGCGGTATCATCCGTGAACTTAACCCTGAACAGCGTCAGGCCTGGATCGACGCCATGAAACCTGTTTGGGAACAGTTCGCCGGTGACGTGGGTCAAGAAAAGATCGACGCCGCGCAGGCTATCAACGCCGGGTTCTGATCCTGGTATACGCCGCGCGTCCGGGGACTGGGGAGTATTCGACGCGCAGGCAGGGTGGGCCGATTTGGCCCGCCCAAACAGCACTTATCTCAAAAAAATGTGGGGACAGATAGATGTCTGGTGCGCAATCCGGCCAAGGCGGGCTGGTCGACCATATCGAAGAAACCTTGATCGCATCGTTGCTGGGCCTGATGACGGCTGTGACATTTGCCAATGTGATCGCAAGGTATTTCTTTAATTCCAATATCCTATGGGCACTGGAGCTGACGGTATTCGCCTTCGGCTGGTTGGTGCTGCTTGGGGCGTCTTATGCCGTCAAGAAACACGCCCATCTGGGAGTGGACGCCATCCTGAACATGCTCAGCCCGGCGCCTCGACGGATTTTGGCTCTGATCGCAGTAGCCTGCTGTCTGGTGTTTTCTCTGCTGATGCTAAAAGGCGCATATGACTATTGGGCCGTGTTCGCGGATCTGCCGCCCACATCGGGGCGATGGTTCCCTACCGGGTTCAACTTCGATGCGCGCAGTCAGAGCTTTTATGAGGTCGACGACATTCCGATGGTCGCCCCGCTGCGGTTTCTTGAGGATCTGATCAACTATGGCGAGGGCTATGAAAAACTGCCCAAGGTGGTGCCGTATCTGGTTCTGCCCGTGTCGATGCTGCTTTTGGTGATCCGCTTTGCGCAGGTTGCGGTACAGATTTGGCGCGGCGAAGCCGACCGGATGGTCGCTAGCCACGAAGTCGAGGACGAGATTGAAGAAGTCCGCGCTCAGCAAGGAGAGCACAACTGATGGATGTCATTCTTCTGTTCTCGATGGTGATCGGCCTGCTGCTGATCGGTGTACCGATTGCGGTGGCGTTGGGGCTCAGTTCGACCCTGTTTCTGCTGATTTATTCCGACAGTTCGCTCGCCTCGGTCGCAGGTACCTTGTTTGAGGCTTTCGAAGGGCATTTTACCCTGCTGGCGATCCCTTTCTTCATTCTGGCCTCGTCCTTCATGACCACGGGCGGCGTGGCCCGGCGCATCATCCGTTTCTCGATTGCCTGCGTGGGGCACTTGCCCGGAGGTCTGGCGATTGCGGGCGTGTTCGCCTGTATGCTGTTTGCGGCCCTGTCGGGGTCGTCTCCGGCTACGGTGGTGGCCATTGGTTCGATTGTGATCGCTGGCATGCGGCAGGTTGGCTATTCCAAGGAATTCGCCGCCGGCGTTATCTGTAACGCAGGGACGCTGGGTATTCTGATTCCGCCGTCGATCGTGATGGTGGTCTATGCCGCCGCTGTCGAAGTTTCTGTCGGGCGCATGTTCCTCGCCGGTGTGATCCCCGGCCTGTTGGCTGGGCTGATGTTGATGATCACCATTTATGTGATGGCCAAAGTCAAGAACCTACCCAAAGGTGAATGGAAAGGCTGGGGCGAAATCCTTGTCTCGGCACGCGAGGCCGGGTGGGGTCTGTTCCTGATCGTGATCATTCTGGGCGGCATCTACGGCGGTATCTTTACCCCGACCGAGGCCGCTGCGGTGGCCGCAGTCTATGCCTTTTTGATTGCCAGCTTCGTCTACAAGGACATGGGCCCCCTCAGCACCGAGGGTGAGGAAAAGAATATCTCTTTGCTCAGAAAGCCTTATGCGCTGATCACGGCAATTTTTCACCCCGACACCAAGCAGACGTTGTTCGAAGCTGGGAAACTGACCGTTACCCTGCTGTTCGTTATCGCCAACGCCTTGATCCTGAAACATGTTCTAACCGATGAACAGGTACCGCAGCACATAGCAACTGCCATGCTGTCGGCAGGTCTGGGGCCGGTGGCTTTCCTGATCGTGGTTAATGTGATCTTGCTGATCGGCGGCCAGTTCATGGAGCCTTCGGGCCTGCTGGTTATCGTAGCACCACTGGTGTTCCCGATTGCAATCGAGCTAGGCATCGACCCGATTCACCTGGGCATCATCATGGTTGTGAACATGGAGATCGGGATGATTACCCCGCCGGTCGGCTTGAACCTGTTCGTGACCTCGGGCGTGGCGGGCATGCCGATGATGGGCGTTGTCCGGGCGGCCCTGCCATTCCTGGCGGTCCTGTTCGTCTTCCTGATCATGGTGACCTATATCCCGTGGATATCCACCTTTCTGCCCAACACTTTCATGGGGCCGGAGATCATAACAAACTAGCGGGTCCAGCCGCTGAGAATAAGACCGGGCAGGGGATCTCTGCCCGGTTTTTGCGTCTTGAACGGGGCGCCAAGGGGATTATCTAAAGGGCAGAGGACGACCTCTCCATCACGAGACAGTATCCGGGACGACCCGGACTGATCAGAGGTCTCTTCTATGCCCTGGATTATCCTGTTGTTTGCCGGCCTGCTTGAAATTGTCTGGGCCGTGGCGATGAAACAATCTGCCGGGTTCACCCGGTTCTGGCCGACCGCCCTGATGGCGGTTTCGATGCTTGGTTCGTTCACATTGCTGGCACTGGCCATGCGGACGCTGCCTTTGGGAACAGCCTATGTCATCTGGACGGGAATAGGAGCGGTTGGCGCGTTTACCTTTGGTATTCTTTTTCTGGGCGAAGCCCTGACCGCCACGCGCATCTGCGCGGCAGTCTTGATCATAGCCGGGATGGTGACGATGAAAATGGCCTGATCAAGCTTGTTCCAGAGCCTGAATGATGCCCGAGAAATCGTCAGCCTTCAGGCTCGCCCCGCCGACCAGAGCGCCATCCACGTTCGATACGGCGAAAATCTCGGCGGCGTTTGATGGCTTTACCGAGCCGCCATAAAGCAGCCGGACCGAACGCCCAACGCCTTCGCCAAAGCGCCGTTCCAGCCGCGCGCGGATAAAGTCATGAACCTGTCCGATCTCATCCAGGGTGGGCACTTTGCCCGTGCCAATGGCCCAAATCGGTTCGTAGGCGACTATTAGGTTTTCGCCCGTTGCCTGATCCGGGATCGAGCCGGACATCTGACCGCCGATTATATCCAGGGTATTGGCGGCCTCGCGCTGTTCCAGGCTTTCACCGACGCAGATGATTGCCCTTAGCCCACCATTCATAGCGGCAATAGACTTAGCACGAACATCTTCATTCTGTTCACCATGATCTTCGCGGCGTTCAGAATGGCCAAGAATGACGGCTGACGCTCCGGCGTCGACCAGCATCTGGGCGCTAATGTCACCTGTATGCGCGCCCGAGTTTGCCGCGTGGCAATCCTGACCGCCTATCTGGATGTTTCCGCCCGGGACCTTCTCTTTGGCCCGATGGATCAAGGTGGCAGGTGGGCAGATCAGAATATCAACTGCCGGGGCAGCATGCATGTGAGAAAGGGCCTGAAGCTCGCTCAAGTCGGCAGCATTACCATTCATCTTCCAGTTTCCAGCCGCCAGTTTGCGCCGCATATCGCGTCCCCTTGAAATAAATCGGTTTTCTGGTGACCGGATATCATTGCCAGTCAGGTCTGACAATTCCGGTTGCAGAGCCCGTTGCAAAACGGCAGTTTCCGCCGCGATGAGGAATGAGCAATATGATCGAACATCTTGATCTTGAAAAACTGGATCGGTGCGACACGGCGGAATTGGCCAAATTGACCCGCGCCGTCGGTGAAGTTGGGTTTCTGACCGTCTCCAATACTGGTATCTCTGCCTGTCGGGTGGAACGGGTCATCTCGGCATATCACGCATTCTTCCGGCTGCCAGAGGTCGAGAAACGGTGTGTTGATATGGCTGTGACCGGGTCCAACCGTGGGTGGGGCGCCGCGCGCTCGGAACAGGTAGATCCAGCTGCAAATCCTGACTTCAAAGAGGTGTTCGATTGCGGATACGAGCTAGCTGAGACCAATAGGTACTTTGGCAAGAACCTCTCGGTTTATGCCCCGAACCAATGGCCGGAGACTGTGCCCGAGTTTCGATCAATCATCGAGGCCTATTATGGTGACGCCTGTTCGGTTGCCATGCGGGTGTTGCGCGCCATTTCGGTGGCATTGGGCAAGGATGCCAACAGCTTTGACACTGCCTTCGACACGCCCATGGCCCTGTTGCGCGGCAATTATTACCCGCAAAGGCCAGTCTGGGCAGGCGAAAAGGATTTCGGTATCGGAGCGCACACTGATTATGGCTGTCTGACCCTGCTGGCCACCGATGGTCGAGCCGGGTTAGAGGTACAGATGCCGGACCAGAGTTGGGCTCAGGTCCAAGCGCAGCCCGGAACATTCATTATCAATTTTGGGGAGATGCTGGAGTTCTGGACGGCAGGGGCGGTCAAGGCAACTCTGCACCGTGTGATCGGTGGATCTGCTGAAAGGCTGTCGGTTCCTTTGTTCTTCAACCCGTCTTATGACACCAATGTTGCCCCGCCACATTCAGAGAATGTCATCCAGGCAGGAGAGCACTTGACGCGTCGTTTCAACGAGACCTATGTGCACTTGCAGGCAGCGTCTTAAGGCTGAGTTGCAATGCTTTCGTCGAACTTGATGGATTCTCCGCAACCGCAGGCATCTACAACATTCGGGTTGCGGAACTTGAAACCGGATTCAAGCAGCGAGACCTCATAGTCGATCTCTGTTCCAAACAGGAACATCTGTGCCATCGGGGCGATCATGATCCGCGCGCCGTCCTGCTCGACCACTTCATCATTGGTGTCAGGCTGGTCGACATAGTCCATGGTGTATTCCATCCCGGCACATCCGCCTTTCTTGACGCCAATACGCAAACCAGCATGACCGCCCGAAGTCATCAGGCGGGCAATCTGCTCTGCAGCCTTTGGTGTCATTGTTACGGCCTGTTTGCCGGGGATGCCGAACATCATGATCTCCGTCGTTGTTCGTTGTTGCTAATGTAGTGCCGCGAGGCATCAGGCTCAAGACATAGCAGGATTTCTTACCTAACTTTTACTGTCGGATTAGATTTCCCGCCCCAGTCGGTAAGCAAGGCTTGCTTTGCAAATTACACTCGTCATAGCCTGACCCATGATCCACTTTTGGAAAATATTTGAGGCTGAATAGCATGAAAAGACTTTGGTTTAGAAAAAAAGATATTCTAACAATTCCTTCTCTGATGCTGTCTGTGTTTTTGGCTCAGACGGCGATCGCAGAAGAAAAGCAACATCCGGTAAACTGTGCAACGGCAGAAGGTGATTTGCGCGCGATTGCAACCGAACGAAAACATGCAGAGGAGGAGCAGGCCAAAAGTGTAATTGCCATTACACCTGCTGGGGCGCTTCTAGGCCTTGTGACTGGAACCGAAAAGAAAAGACTAACTATGTTATCAGGAGATTACATAGAGAAGCTTAACCAGAGGTCGGACGAAATCAAATCGACCTGCGGAATTCAATAACAGAAGGCTTTCGCACTTGACCTTACATAAATCCAAGTTCCAGGCGCGCTTCGTCTGACATCATTTCCATGCCCCAGGGGGGCTCCCAGGTCAGTTCCACGTCAACTTCTTTTACGCCGGCCACGGGTTCGATTGCCTCGACGATCCACCCAGGCATTTCGCCGGCAACCGGGCAGCCGGGCGCGGTCAGTGTCATGATGACCTTGACCGCGTTTTCCTGGGTGATGTCGATCGTATAGATCAGACCTAGATCATAGATGTTTACAGGGATTTCGGGGTCATAAACCGTTCGGCAGGCGTCGACCACCGGCTCATAAAGAGGGTGTTCAATCGTTGAAGGGGCAATAAGAGGTGTGCCTTCAAACTGTTCGCTCGGGTGAGTCATTCGTGCCTCGGGTTTGTTACCTGACGAATTATATAGGGAAAGCCTCGGGCAGCGTCCAGAGGCACAATGACACCCCCTTAAGGGGTGCCATAAGAGTTTAGTCGTTTATGTCATGCCTGAACTTCTTCACCTGGCCATGGGGCAGAGCAAAGACGCGGCGCAGGATCAGCCAGGCAATCAGCGACAAAGTCGCAAAGATCATAAGCAGGATCGGCAGTGACGGTACTATGCCAGGGATTGCCAGCAGAATACCCGTCAGCCCGGCCCCGATGGCGAAACCCAGAAAGATGAACCCAGGTAGGACTATTTCGAGGATGCCCAAAGCCAACGCGCCAGCCAGCCATAGCCACCATGTTAACCAAAAGGGATCAGCCATTATGTACGTCCTTTCAACATGTTGAAGGCGTTTCCGAAAGCTTCAAGCGCATTGGCAGGTACAACGATAGTCTGCGAGCCATTGCCGGTGCCCAGCGTGTTCAATGCCTCAACCTGTTTCAATGCAACCTGGTACTGAGCCGCCTCGATACCGTTTTCCTTAATCGCCTGGGCAACAACACTGGTTGCATAGGCTTCGGCTTCGGCTTGAATGCGGCGCGCTTTGGCCGTTTGTTCTGCCGCATAGAGTTCGGCGTCGGCCTGAAGCTCAACAGAGCGTTTCTTGCCCTCGGCCTCGGTAACCTGCGCGCGGCGTGCGCGTTCGGCATTCAACTGTTGCAGCATCGCGTCACGGGTCGCCTGATCGAGGTTAACGTCCAAAATCTCGGCGCGCGTCACTTCGATCCCCCAGTCATCCACTGCGGTTTCGACGCTTCCTTGAATCTGAGTGATCAGTTGAGCACGGTTCGACTGAACTTCGTCCAGGTCCATCTTGCCGATTTCCGCCCGGACGATACCGGCAACGGTCGTCGCGATAGCACCATCTACATCGCGGATGCGGTAGACTGTCTTTTCCGGCTCTAGGATGCGGTAAAAGACCGAAGTGTCGATTTGGACCAGAACGTTATCTTTGGTGATTGCGTCCTGCGTTGCATTGGGAAGCTGGCGTTCCAGAATGGATATCTTGTGCCGCGCAACATCCAGTAAAGGAACGATAAAGTTGATCCCAGGGCCGAGCACCGAATGCAAACGCCCGAACCGTTCGACCACATACTTTTCCGATTGCGGCACGATTTTAATGCCTTTTAGCGTGATGATGACGATCAATGCCGCCGCGAGCAGGTAAATTAGGTTCGAAGAAAGCAATCCAATGATTTGGTCTTCGGTCATATCCGTCCTCTTTTATTGTGTACGATAGTATACATTTGGGGGTTGAATCGCCCTTTTTCAACTCTGGTATGGAGGGATTGTGCTTGGATTCAAAACGCTGATCCATGGATTTTGGTTAGTTTTTGCTATTGTGACCGCTTTGCATCCCCTCGCGTTTGCGCTATCGGGCTGGGATGAAACTGATTATTGATACAGACCCCGGCATCGACGATGCGATGGCCATTGCATATGCCGCTGCAGCCCCCGAGATTGACTTGATCGGCCTGACGACCGTTTTTGGCAACACCCACGTTCATCAATCCAGCCGCAATGCACGGTTTTTGGTGGATAAACTTGGGTTGGACATTCCCGTGGCCCAAGGCGCGGCCTACCCACAGGGAACAGGGCACCACGCACCGTCCGAACATGTTCACGGTCCCGAAGGTTTTGGGGATATTACCGATATCCCGGAAATCGGGGCGAACCATGATTTGAATGCCACGGAATTCCTGGTGGAAATGGCGCGCCGCCACAAGGGAGAGCTGACGGTTTGTGCAATCGGCCCCTTGACTAATATTGCTGCGGCGATGCGTTTGGACCCTGAGTTTTCGCAGAACATCAAACAGTTGGTGATCATGGGTGGGGCGGTTTTCTGCCCAGGAAACATCACGGAACATGCCGAAGCAAACATCTATCACGATGCCCTTGCCGCAAATGAAGTGTTTGCAGCACCCCCGGCGACCGTTGTGGTTGGTTTGGATGTCACCTTGAAAACGCTGTACAAAAGTGCGGATTTTGACGGTCTGGCCCAACGCTCGCCCGATATGGGGGCTTTCCTGCGTGACATCTCGGTATTTTACCTGAAATTCTACAAGGATATCGGCGGGTTGGAGGGCTGCGGCCTGCATGACTCGACTGCTGTGATCGCCTGCACCCATGGCACGATGTTCGAGATGGTCGAAACCGGGGTTGAGGTAATTGTGGGTGGTACGGAATCCGGCGCTACGCGTCCGGTCTCAACGCGACCGGCTGTGCTGGTATGTCGGGATGTTGACGGGGCAGGGGTTGTTGATCTGTTTACCCGGCAGGTTGCCTCTTTACCCTGACAACTTGCAATGGCTGAACAGATCGGGCAAATCCTGCCCGGTTCAGCGACCCGAGGATGCCCAATGACAGACCGTTTCTCATTTGACCTGAAGGCCACGGACGGCAAGGCCCGCGCCGGAGTGATCCACACACCGCGCGGTGAAGTGCGTACTCCGGCGTTCATGCCCGTAGGCACTGCTGCGACGGTCAAAGCGATGATGCCGGAAAGTGTTCGTGCAACCGGTGCCGATATCTTGTTGGGGAACACCTATCACCTGATGCTGCGCCCTACGGCCGAGCGCATTGACCGTTTGGGTGGGTTGCATAAATTTATGAACTGGGATCGCCCGATCCTGACGGATTCCGGTGGATTTCAGGTCATGTCCCTGGCTGGTCTGCGCAAGCTGACCGAAAAGGGCGTGACCTTCAAATCTCATGTCGATGGGTCCAAGCACGAGCTGACCCCGGAACGCTCGATGGAGATACAGCGCTTGCTGGGTTCAGACATCGTGATGTGTTTTGACGAATGTCCGGCCCTACCCGCAGATCGAGATCGAATTGCTGAATCAATGCGCCTGTCGATGCGATGGGCCGATCGATCGCGACAGGCTTTCGGCGACCGTCCTGGACATGCGTTGTTTGGGATCATGCAAGGCGGGCTGGAACAGGATTTACGCGAAGAAAGCGCCGAGGCGCTGAAAGCGATCGGATTCGAAGGCTACGCGGTTGGCGGTCTGGCCGTGGGCGAAGGTCAGGAGGCTATGTTTGGTTGCCTCGACTACGCTCCTGACTTTCTGCCAGCCGACAGACCGCGCTATTTGATGGGCGTTGGAAAGCCTGACGACATTGTCGGAGCTGTCGCCCGCGGGATCGACATGATGGATTGTGTCTTACCCTCACGGTCCGGTCGCACAGGACAGGTGTTCACTCGTTACGGCGTGGTCAACATAAAGAATGCCCGCCACGCCGATGACCCGCGCCCGCTGGATGAGGCCTGCTCATGCCCGGCTTGTTCGAACTATTCTCGCGCCTATCTACACCATGTGTTCCGCTCGAACGAGATGATCTCGGGCATGCTGCTGACCTGGCATAATCTGCACTATTTTCAGGAAATAATGCAGGGTATGCGCGATGCCATTGCTGCTGGTACATTCGATGCCTGGCAAGCGACCTTCCATGCGCAGCGCGCGCAAGGGGATATTGAACAGATTTAGGTTCAGCGCCTTTTCAGTCAACCTAACAAGACTCTAGATTGAGGGCGCTTTATCTGCGTTTACCGAACAGCCAGCGCTTCTTTTGTGGTTTTGCATCAAGGTCGTAGCCAAACCCTTCGAAAAAGCTACGAACTTCTGGGGTCAACATCCCACGGCCACTTGCATATTGAGGCAGATCGAAGCCACCGCCATAGTTCAGCTCGACAACGACCGGACCAGACTCGGTTATAGCGATGTCGGTCGACTGATATCGAATTGGCTGAAACGTTCTTGCAGCACGGTCATTTATTTCGATCAATTCGTCCCAAAAAGGCAGTTTCAAGCCCATTAAACCGGGGTTGTCAGGATGGTCATCCAGGAATTCTGTTTCCATCTTGGCGCGGCGCGCGACGGTTTCGATAACGCCGGTTTTGATATTGATCGAACAAGCAAGGTTCCCCGGTCTCCAGAAGGCGTCCGCAATATTGGGGCCCTGCGGAAGTTTAATAACGGCAACTGGGCAAAAGACGTCGTTTTCTCTTACCAGCGTAACCATTCGCACCGTTGCAAGGGCTGAAGCGTAGTCTTGGATTGCAGAGTGATTTTTGAGCAAAGGTTGCACGACATATGAATTCTGCCCAACGAACTCGTCTAGGAATGCCTCATAGGTGATCGGCGGTTGGCCTGCACAAGTGATAGTGGATTGATCCGCGTCCTCGATCAAAAAGGCCCCAAAGCTTACCATCCCCTCGACGATCTTTCCAAAAAGCCCACCTTCCAGATGGTTGCAAACGAGATCGCGCAACGCCTCAGGAGTGTTGATTTTCGTAACCCCGGGGTAGTGTCGGTTCGAACGGTCGATGACGCCAACGGTTTCCGGGACAGGTACACCCGCTGTTTCAAGCAAAGTAGAAGCCAGTATCTTGTCTTCTGCGGCACTGTTCCAACCATGATGGTTACACTTGTGGGCGATGGGCCAATGGAGATCATTGGAGATGTATGCCGCGCGTTCGGCGTCGGTAAAGCGGTCTTCGTGATGAAGGCCATTGCGCACATACTCGACCATATTCAAACGGCTGGGAGGCTTTGCCATTTGATTGAAGCTCCGTTGGACTTGTAAAACAGAGCGCCCAGAGCTTTTGGCGGCATGCGCTAAAAGAGTCGCATGATCGGAGTCGCGGGCAGATAAGTACCGTTGATGGTCGGATTCCGCAGCATTGGTATTTTTTGGATTTGTCATCTCTACGACTCACAGTAATCGATCAGAAGTTGGGGTATGCAATCATATTGTTTGCAATGATGGCAGGCTTTGGGCAGTTGCCTGTTAGATAGTGTTGTACTTTTGCTGTTGGTTTCTGAATTTCCAGGCAGGCAATCGCCGAAGAAACCAAGCGGGGTCAAATTGAGAATTTGACAAGACCGATCATGTTATCGTCTTGCGGAGGCGCAACCTTCCGGTCATTGTTAGGTCCACTACAGGTAAGGTTGAAATAGGACGCTTGGCGCACCACCTTTACCTTCCAGACAGGAGACGGCCGGGGGTTGCCTAGATGAGGGACCAGTGCCGTCTTGCCAAAGATAAGGATTGAGCATGCAAGAGCCCCTGAATTCCTCATACCCAGTACTTCCGCTGCGCGACATTGTGGTTTTTCCTCATATGATCGTGCCTTTGTTCGTGGGTCGGGAAAGGTCTGTCCGCGCACTTGAGGAAGTGATGCAAGACGATAAGCAAATTCTGCTGTCTAGCCAGATTGATCCAGGTGATGACGATCCGGAAATCGACGGAATCTATCGCTCGGGCGTGCTGGCAAATGTGCTGCAGCTGCTGAAGCTTCCAGATGGAACCGTGAAAGTTCTGGTCGAGGGGCAAGCGCGCGTACAGATTACAGAATACCTTGATAACGAAGAGTTTTTTGAGGCTCGTGCAGAATATCTGACCGAGATTCCGGGTGATGTGACCACTACACAAGCGTTGCTTCGCACCGTTGCCGACGAGTTCGAGCGCTATGCCAAAGTCCGCAAGAACATTCCCGAAGAAGCACTGACCGCTGTTGGCGAAACCGCCGAACCCGCCAAGTTGGCCGACCTTGTGTCGGGGCATCTTGGTATCGAGGTCGAGCAAAAGCAGGAACTGCTGGAAACACTGTCGGTCAGCGAACGGCTTGAAAAGGTCTACGGCCTGATGCAGGGCGAGATGTCGGTTCTGCAGGTCGAGAAAAAGATCAAGACCCGCGTCAAAACCCAGATGGAGAAGACACAGCGTGAATATTATCTGAATGAGCAGATGAAGGCCATTCAGAAGGAACTTGGCGATGGCGATGACGGCTCGAATGAAGTGGCTGAGCTGGAAGAGAAAATCGCCGAAACCAAACTGTCGAAAGAGGCGCGCGAAAAAGCAGAGGGCGAGCTGAAGAAGCTGCGCAACATGAGCCCGATGTCGGCTGAAGCTACTGTCGTGCGCAATTACCTCGACTGGATTTTGGCTCTGCCTTGGGGCACCAAGTCCCGCGTTAAAAAAGATCTGGGCCGCGCGCAGGAAATTCTGGACGACGATCACTATGGGCTTGAGAAGGTCAAGGAACGGATCGTCGAATATCTGGCTGTTCAGCAGCGGTCGAAGAAGCTGAAGGGCCCGATTATGTGCCTTGTTGGCCCTCCGGGTGTGGGTAAAACCTCGCTTGGTAAGTCGGTTGCACGTGCGACGGGGCGCGAATTCATTCGCATCTCGCTGGGCGGAGTGCGTGACGAGTCCGAGATCCGTGGCCACCGTCGGACCTATATCGGTTCGATGCCTGGTAAGATCATCCAGGCGCTGAAAAAGGCGAAGACCACAAACCCGCTCATCCTGCTCGACGAGATCGACAAGATGGGTCAGGATTTCCGTGGCGATCCGGCCTCGGCCATGCTGGAAGTGTTGGACCCGGAACAGAACAGCACGTTCATGGATCACTACCTTGAGGTTGAATATGACCTATCCAACGTGATGTTCCTGACCACCTCCAACAGCTATAACATGCCCGGGCCTTTGCTCGACCGGATGGAGATCATACCTCTGGCGGGCTATACCGAAGATGAAAAGAGCGAGATCGCCAAGCAGCACCTGATCGGTAAGCAGATCAAGAACCACGGTCTGAAAGCCAAAGAGTTCGAACTATCCGATGAGGCGCTGCAATCGATTATCCGCACCTACACCCGAGAAGCTGGCGTGCGGAACCTTGAACGCGAAATCGCCAAGGTGGCGCGGAAGTCGCTGACTAAGATCATCAAGAAAGAGGCGGAGTCGGTCACGGTGACGCCGGACAATCTGGATGAATTCTTGGGCGTGCCCAAGTTCCGCTATGGTTTGGCTGAACAGCACGATCAGGTTGGGGTTGTAACCGGTCTGGCCTGGACCTCCGTTGGCGGCGATCTGCTGCATATCGAGGCGCTGAAACTGCCCGGTAAGGGGCGGATGAAGACCACGGGTAAGCTGGGCGATGTGATGAAGGAATCCATCGATGCAGCCTCATCTTATGTGCGGTCAATCTCACCTAAGATCGGGGTGAAGCCGCCCAAATTCGACAACCTGGACATCCACGTCCACGTACCGGACGGGGCAACGCCCAAGGATGGTCCTTCGGCCGGTTTGGCAATGGTGACCTCAATCGTATCGGTTCTGACGGGTATCCCGGTGCACAAGGATATTGCCATGACAGGAGAGGTTTCCCTGCGCGGCAATGCGATGCCCATCGGTGGTTTGAAGGAAAAGCTGCTGGCGGCTCTGCGCGGCGGGATCAAGACTGTTCTGATTCCGGAAGAGAATGAGAAAGACCTGGCCGAAATTCCTGACAACGTGAAGGAAGGGCTGAAAATCATCCCGGTCACGCATGTTTCGGAAGTTCTGAAACACGCTCTGGTTCGGGATCCTGAACCTGTCGAATGGGACGAAGCCGCAGAAGAGGCCGCCGCGGCTGCAGCCAAAACGGCTGAGAACACGTCCCCGTCCGCCAGGGCGCACTAAAGGTCAGAATATGGCAATTAGGGGCGGGGTTAGCACCTCGCCCTTTTTCTTTGGTCAGACCAAATAGTCAGCCAATTACTGGCTTTGCATATCGGATCGCAGAGTAGAGAAATGGTGGGTGATAAGAGATTTGAACTCCTGACATCTTCGATGTGAACGAAGCGCTCTACCACTGAGCTAATCACCCGTGAGCAGGGGTCTTATAAGGAGTTCAGCAAAGCCGCAAGAGGTCTTTGCGCCTTTTGGGCCCCGGGGATTACCCCGCAAATGCCCAGTCGAGGTGCCCATAAACGGGCGGCCTTGTGGGGCCGCCCTTTCACTTTTTGATGTCAAAGAATGAAATCGTCCTGGGTCAGATCGTGCAAGCCAGAGATCTTGATAACCATCTCAGGATTTTTGTCGCCGTCAGTATCCACAAGAACAAGTGTGAAGTCGTTCTTGGTGCCTGCGTTGTTTTTCTTGACGTAATAGATTTCGCCTTCGTCCGACGTCTGGGCCGGTGTTGTACCGTTGAAGACAAATGAATCATCGCCGTCAATTACGGTGCTTGCGTCGATCGCACTTAGGTCGATCTTGTCTTCACCCTGAGTGAAATCGGTAATCCGGTCGGCATATTTTGCTTTGCGCGAACTTTCGGTTGTTGACGTGAACACAAACTCATCGGCCCCTTCGCCGCCGGTCATGGTGTCCCTTCCGGCACCACCGATCAAAGTATCGCTGCCTGCGCCACCATTCAGGGTATCTTTGCCAAGGCCCCCGTCCAGGCGGTCAGACCCTCCATTACCCTGCAGGATGTTTCGACCGTCCGTACCTGTAATGTCGTCATTTTGCTCGGACCCATCGACGTTTTCGACACCCGTAATGGTATCGGTTCCGTATCCGGTTGCCTGTGAATTGGTGTCAGACAAATCAACGGTTACGGCGCTTGTGCCGATATAACGCAACCAATCCAGGCCCTCTCCGCCGTCAATAATATCGTCGCCGTCGCTGTCCTCGGCCACAAAGTTGTCCGTGCCCTTGTGGCCGTACAGTTCGTCGTTTCCAAGACCTCCGGTCAGGGTGTCATTGCCGCCACCCCCAAGAACAATGTCATTACCCTCGCCAGCAGAAATAACATCGCTACCGCCAAATCCTTCCAACCGGTTATCAACTTCATTCCCGACGATGATGTCGCCCTTGTTGCCGCCCTGCGCATTCTCAATGACGACCCCATTTGCGATCGTAAATCCACCGGTTACGCCTTTGGCATGGGAAGGAGTGCCACCTGCATCGCTGCCATCAAGATCCGCGTCATTGAGGTTGATCGTGACGCTACGATCAACACCCTTTGCCGAAATTGTATCGATCCCATCTGTATCCCAGATGGATGTCCAGAATGTTCCGGCGCCATTCTTGCCTTTGATTTTATAGACGCTGTCGTCGGTGTTGTGGTCCGTCGTTCCGTAGATCGCCTGCAGCGCAGCTATATCAAGGGCCATGGGCGAGGCCGTGCCGCCAGCCTTATATGTCTTCAGAGGAACAACTTCGGGATAGCCCGAGTTGTAGGACATGATGGTATAAACACCCTGGTTCTGCCCATCTGTCCCGTAGTCGTCGAAGGGCTGCGTAACCCCCGGAAAAATTGTCGAGCTGCCGCCTTCATCATGTGGGTGGGCTAGACCAAGGCCGTGAAGAATCTCGTGAATGATTGTCGCGAAGCCTTCACCGCCTTTGCGTAGCGCCTCTTTGCTAAACAGAGGCGTATCATAGGCAAAGATGCCGAACAGGGCGTCGATGCCAGAATCCTGCAGCAGGGGGTCGTCACCCGGAACTTGATGGACACCAAGAGATCCGGGTCCGCCAAGATCGTTTTGGGTCAGCAAAGCGTAGGTGATGTTAACGTCATTAATCTCGCCTGCTGGTGTCAGAAAGCCGACTTCGTTGAACTCGATCGGAATGATCGTTTCGATAATTGCAAATGCTTTGCGGATTGCTTCCTTCATGTAGGAGGCAAAGCCACGGCGACCTAACGATCCATCATCGAAGGAGTATGTGATTGTGCCCGGAGCACTGACGCCTCCGGCGCTGGTGTCCCAAGACGTGCCCCAAATCAGGCTGTCTACATAAACATGACCGGTAACATTTGCACCCGGAGAAGTTGTGCTGGCAACTGACATCTTAAATTTCTTCCTTGTCTAACACGCCGTTTGTTCCCGGTTTTTCCGGAATACAAAATTAGCGCCGTATATTTTGACCGGTTCTAGAATCGGTAATTCTTCCTTTGGCATCAGAAATTTCCAACGTTTTGGCCCGAGGATCAACCGAGCGTATGAAGTCTCTTTTGGCAGAGGTGTTTGTAATCGTCTTGCAGACCATTTGTGGTTGAAATGAGGCAGAACGCGGCAAGCTTTGAGTAACTCTCTGCCAGCAATTTGATATGACTGTTCGCTTTGGGTTTATGCCAGAATAAGCTTGGGGATGAGCTTGGGGATGAGCTTGGGGATGAGCTTGGGGATGAGCTTGGGGGCTGTCCTAAGATCTGGATCTAGCGGACCCATGCCAGGTGATGTGCTGCTCAAGGTTTCAGAATATTTTTGTCTGGCCAAAGGCAGTGGGTCGTGAATTATCGGCTGGTTTCTGTTTGGCCATTCGTCGTGTGACGAGAAAACATCTCTAACAAAAATTACGTTCTGAGAAAAAACTTCAATTCGCCGCTTGACGATGTCCGGGCGTGGCCATAATACACCCCAACGTTCAGCAACGAACGGGCAGCGGGCGGTTGTAGCTCAGTTGGTTAGAGTACCGGCCTGTCACGCCGGGGGTCGCGGGTTCGAGCCCCGTCAACCGCGCCATCGCTGCCATCCTTGGTCCAGGGTAAAGGCCACGAAATAGATGCGCGGTTGTAGCTCAGCTGGTTAGAGTACCGGCCTGTCACGCCGGGGGTCGCGGGTTCGAGCCCCGTCAACCGCGCCATTTTCCACTAGTTTTCAGAAATCATACCGTTTACCGGGTGACTCTATTGGTTTTGTTGTCAGTAGGTGGCGGCAACATCTCTCTCGTTCACATTTTGTTCTAACTTTTCTGTTGGAGACTCAGTGTGGCTCGCTTATCTCTAGGACACTTATGTGTTGGGGGCCAAACATGGCTGAGCTGAAGAATATCGAGGTGCGCGGCGCGCGCGAACATAACCTCAAAGGCATTGACGTGGATATTCCGCGTGACCAGCTTGTGGTCATCACTGGTCTGTCAGGCTCGGGCAAGTCGTCGCTTGCCTTTGACACGATCTATGCGGAAGGGCAGCGCCGGTATGTCGAAAGCCTGTCGGCCTATGCCCGGCAATTTCTGGATATGATGGAAAAGCCAGATGTGGACCATATCAGTGGTCTATCTCCGGCTATTTCCATCGAACAGAAGACGACCTCAAAGAACCCACGGTCTACCGTGGGAACCGTGACCGAGATTTACGACTATCTGCGTCTGCTGTTTGCCCGCGCTGGTACACCGTTCAGCCCTGCCACGGGCAAGCCGATCGAAGCCCAGCAGGTGCAGGATATGGTCGACCGGATCATGACGATGGAGGAGGGCACGCGCGGGTATCTGCTTGCCCCGATCGTGCGAGACCGGAAGGGCGAGTACAAAAAAGAGTTCCTGGAACTGCGCAAACAGGGCTTTCAGCGCGTCAAGGTTGATGGCGCGTTTCACGAGCTGGACGAGCCGCCGACACTGGACAAGAAATTCCGCCATGACATCGACGTTGTGGTCGACCGGTTGGTCGTGCGCGAGGGTATGGAAACGCGGCTGGCGGACAGCCTGCGCACAGCGCTTGATTTGGCCGATGGCATTGCGATTTTGGAAACCGCACCGCCTGAAGGCGACCCGGAGCGGATCACCTTCAGTGAAAATTTCGCCTGTCCTGTCAGTGGCTTCACCATCCCCGAGATCGAACCGCGCCTATTTTCCTTTAATGCGCCCTTCGGGGCCTGTCAGGCCTGTGACGGGCTGGGGGTCGAGCTGTTCTTTGACGAACGCCTCGTAGTGCCGGATCAGACGCTGAAACTGTATGACGGCGCCTTGGCGCCCTGGCGCAAGGGCAAGTCGCCCTATTTCCTGCAGACTATCGAAGCCATCGCGCGACATTATGAGTTCGACAAGAATACGCCGTGGAAAGATCTGCCCGCCAAGGTGCAGCAGGTGTTTCTGCGCGGATCGGGCGAGGAAGAAATCCAGTTCCGCTATGACGAGGGTGGCCGGGTATATCAGGTAACCCGCAGTTTCGAAGGCGTTATCCCGAATATGGAGCGCCGCTATCGCGAGACTGACAGCGCCTGGATACGCGAAGAATTCGAACGCTACCAAAACAACCGGTCCTGCGGCAGTTGCGAAGGCTATCGACTGCGGGCCGAGGCGCTGGCCGTCAAGATCGCCGGATTGCATGTCGGGCAGGTTGTGCAGATGTCGATCCGCGAGGCGCTGGCGTGGGTTGAGGATGCACCAAACCATCTGAGTGCTCAGAAAAATGAAATCGCGCGGGTGATACTCAAGGAGATTCGTGAGCGGCTTGGGTTCCTAAATAACGTTGGTTTGGAATACCTTACGTTGTCACGTTCAAGTGGAACGCTTTCGGGCGGGGAAAGTCAGCGTATCCGTCTGGCCAGCCAGATCGGTTCGGGTCTGACCGGGGTTTTGTATGTACTGGACGAACCTTCGATCGGGTTGCATCAGCGCGACAATGACCGCTTGCTGGGTACTCTCAAAAACCTGAGGGATCAGGGGAACACGGTCATCGTCGTAGAACATGACGAGGAAGCCATCCGCGAAGCCGACTATGTCTTTGACATCGGACCGGGCGCAGGCGTGCATGGCGGACAGGTCGTCAGCCAGGGTACCCCGTCCGAGATCGCGACCGATGCAGCCTCGATCACCGGCCAATACCTGTCAGGCACACGCGAAATCCCGGTGCCGTCCGAGCGGCGGAAGGGGAACAAAAAGAAAGTGACTGTGGTTAAGGCCACCGGGAACAATCTGAAGAAAGTGACCGCTGATTTTCCTCTGGGCAAGTTCGTCTGTGTGACCGGCGTATCCGGCGGTGGCAAATCGACCCTGACGATTGAAACCCTATTCAAGACAGCCTCCATGCGGCTGAACGGCGCGCGGCAGACACCCGCGCCGTGCGAGACGATCAAGGGGCTCGAGCATCTGGATAAGGTGATCGACATCGACCAGCGGCCCATCGGGCGTACACCACGCTCGAACCCGGCCACGTATACGGGGGCGTTCACGCCGATCCGTGACTGGTTCGCCGGTCTGCCCGAGTCCAAGGCGCGCGGGTACAAGCCTGGCCGGTTCAGCTTTAACGTCAAAGGCGGTCGGTGCGAGGCTTGTCAGGGCGACGGCGTCATCAAGATCGAAATGCACTTTCTGCCCGATGTCTATGTAACCTGCGAAACCTGCAAAGGCGCGCGGTACAATCGGGAAACCCTTGAGATCAAATTCAAAGGCAAGTCCATCGCGGATGTCCTTGATATGACAGTGGAAGATGCACAAGAGTTCTTCAAAGCCGTGCCGTCGATCCGCGATAAGATGGACGCGCTGGCGCGGGTCGGTCTGGGGTATATCAAGGTCGGGCAACAGGCGACGACCCTGTCGGGCGGTGAAGCGCAGCGGGTGAAGCTGTCAAAAGAACTCTCCAAACGCTCAACTGGTCGGACGCTTTACATTCTGGATGAGCCGACGACCGGTCTTCATTTCGAAGACGTCCGCAAGCTGTTGGAAGTGCTGCATGAATTGGTTGATCAGGGTAACACGGTTGTTGTGATCGAACACAATCTGGATGTTGTCAAAACGGCCGACCACATCATTGATATCGGACCCGAAGGCGGTGATGGTGGTGGTGAAATTGTCGCCACGGGAACGCCCGAAGATGTTGTTGTTGTGGAACGCAGCCATACGGGCAGGTATTTGAAACAGTTGCTGAACCCCGAGCGGGTCGCGGCGGAATAACCTCCGTCGCGGCAACTTCAGTATCTGGCGTATCGCAGCGTCTGCCAGTGGCGCAGTATTGGCGGAAAGAACAGGAACACGAAGCCGAAGCTGACATAGGCAAAAATCATCATCGGGATCCATAGCAGAACGCCAACCAGCCCAGTAAACCCGGAAACACGCGCGGCTGAGTTCGCCGACATGATGCGCGTGAGCAAAGCAAAGAGCAACTGCCCCCCATCCAGCGGCGTCAGGGGCAGCATGTTAAACAGCGCCAGCCACAGGTTTAGCTCTGCCGTCACCACCAGAACCCAGCCAATTTCGGGCGAGTTGGAAACGGTTCCAGCAATGAACACACGGTCCACAGGGTCAGGTTCACAATCGGCCCCATGGCCACAATCAATTCGTCTTCATATGCCGAGGTTGACCGGCGATGTTCGCAGAATCCGCCGCCCCCATAAAGGACGACTCGATTGACGGGCACGCCCTGCACAAGACAGCCCCATAGGTGGCCCAACTCGTGCAGGAGAATCGAAATCAATTAAATCGCCACGAAGGCGAGCGCATAGGGCAGGTTGACCGGATCGGCGTTAAATCCGACAACGATCAAAACCAGAAAAATAAGGCTTTGGCTGAAATGTATCGGTACGTTCCATGGGCCGCGGAGCTCAAATAGCACCTTTTCAGTATTCATAATAAAACCTCGAAATAGTGAGGTTTATGATGATGTTAGATTGCGTCAAAATTTTGAAAACAGGCTGAAAAATGCCCGAGCCTGCTTACTTTCTCAAATCGACAGAGGTTGCTTTTCGACCGCTTGAATTCAGGCCGCGATTGTCAGTTCAGGATGTCTGCAACCGCGCCGATCAGGTTCAGAACTTTGCGTGTATCCGGGTCGACACGATACACGTAGTCGCCTGCGCGGACATAGCTTCCCCTATTCAGGCCATACCGAAACGGATCATCAATCCAGCGATAGTCGCCATTGATAAACTCGCCATTTCTATACAGCTTTTTGGCCTGTCCCGGAGGGACACAGGGTACGTTTTTCTTGGCCAGGCCCGGCGGGCAGTGGCCGGCGTTTCCAGTTGCAACAATACCGCCCTGAGGCGCAATGCGGATGACCTTATTGCTATTCTTGTTCTTGCCGTTTCCCTTCCCGTTACCGGCCATGGCCGCCACCGGGGTCACGACCAGAGCAAGAACAGTAAGCGCTTTGACCAAATTATGCGTCATCGTAGCCCCAAGAATCGATGCTGAACCTCTCCATTAGATGGACATCGGCAGGAAAGGGGTCAACCCTATGGGCAGGAAGCCGCCCAAGGGCATCCTAGTTCCGACCGCGCTTTTCAAATCGCGGAAGCATGGCCGAGAAGTCCAGCCCCAGCCCATCTTCGCTTTCGACGAATTGCTGATACAGCTCGGTCGCCATCATCCCCATTGGGGTGTCGGCATCCGAGCTTTCCGCCGCCTGCTGACTGAGACGCAGGTCTTTCAACATCAGTTCGGCGGCAAAGCCGGGTTGATAACCATTGTCGGCCGGGCTTTGCGGGCCGATGCCTGGGGCAGGGCAGTATGCGTTCATCGTCCAGCTATAGCCCGAGGAGGTGCTGACAACGTCGAACATTTTCTGCCGGTCCAACCCCAATTTGTCGGCCAGCGCGAAGGCCTCGCAGGTTGCAATCATGGTGACGCCCAAAATCATGTTGTTGCAGATCTTGGCCGCCTGACCCGCGCCCGCATCTCCGCAATGCACTGCCTTTTGCCCCATGATGTCGAACAAGGGCCGGGCTTTTTCGAATGCCTCGGCGCTTCCACCTGCCATGAATGTCAGCGTCCCAGCCGAGGCGCCTCCGATACCGCCCGATACGGGCGCGTCGACGGCCAAAACTCCCGCAGCCAAAGCCATATCGGCAACAGCTCGAGCGCTGTCGACATCCACTGTCGAACAATCGACCCAGACGGCCCCTTCATTCATCGCTGGAATGATCTCATTTGCGACGGATCGAAGTATCTGGCCATTCGGAAGCATGGTGATGACGATGTCTGTGTCTTTTGCAGCGTCGGCCCCTGACCCAGTCAAAGTAACACCGGAAACCGACACCTCGGCCATATCAAACCCAGCGACTTCATGCCCGGCATTGGCAAGATTGACTGCCATTGGATTGCCCATGTTTCCAAGGCCGATAAACCCGATTTTCATTCTTTAATCCTCCTCGAATGTCAGGGCGACGCTGCCCAGGGGCCGCAGCATTGCGGAAATATCCACGGCGGGAACAGGTTTGCCATGGTGACGCCAATTAGGAGAGCGATCCTTGTCTATGATCTGCGCGCGGATACCTTCCAGAAAGTCTCCGTGTTCCATGGCGCGCGCCGTAAAGCGGTATTCCATCTCCAGGGCTTTTCGGATCGACAGATCCAGCGCCTTAAGCCGATGGATCATTTCAATGGTACAAGCCACGGATAGTGGAGAGTTGCGGCCCATCAACTTTTGCGCCGCGTCAGAGAACGGGGTCTCGGAAAAGCGCAACGCGTTGAGGATGTCGTTCAACCCCTCGCCATTGAAAAGCACGTCGATTTCCGCCTGGACCTTTTCAAGTTTACCTGTGAGTGGCGTCTGGGAATGCTCGACCAACAGGTCTGTGCTCCCGGAAGCTTCGAGCAGTTCGATCAAGCCGGGCCATTCTTCAATGGGGATAAAATGGTCGGCAAAGCCCGCATAAATGGCGTCCGCAGGGCCCATTCGGTGACCTGTTGTGCCCAAGTATTCTCCCAGTCGACCCGGAGCCAGCGCGAGCATCAGAGAGCCACCAACATCCGGCACCAAACCGATAGAGCACTCGGGCAGGGCAATCTGAGATGTTTCACCGACTATGCGGTGGCTTCCATGGCACCCAATTCCGACGCCACCACCCATAGTAAACCCTTGTAGGAAACTGACCACGGGCTTGGGGTATTCGAAAATCAGTGCATTCAGCCTGTATTCATCGCGCCAGAAAGTCTGCCCATAGGCAAAGTCGCCTTTGCACCCGGTATCATAAAGCTCTGCGATATCTCCCCCGGCGCAAAATGCTTTATCGCCAACGGCGTCCAGTATGATCAGGTCAACTGACTCGTCCTCGCGCCAGTTGCGCATGGCCGTATCTATCGCCATGCACATGTCATAACTCAGCGCGTTCAAAGCTTTGGGGCGTGTCAGAGTGATGCGTCCAGCGCGGCCGGTAGTGTGAATTTCAATATCTGACATCGGGGTCTCAGCGTTGGGCAAGCATCTGACGAGAAACAATGACGCGCATGATCTCGTTTGTGCCTTCCAGAATTTGATGAACGCGCAAGTCGCGGACAAGCTTTTCGATACCGTAATCGGCGAGATACCCATAACCGCCGTGCAGTTGCAGGCATTGGTCGACCACTTTTGATCCGGTTTCAGTCACGAATTTCTTGGCCATTGCACAGAACTTGGTGGCGTCCGGTGCGCCCGTGTCCAGTTTCCAGGCCGCCTGACGCAAGAACGTCCGGGCCGCCTGCAATTCTATTTCCATATCCGCAAGCCTGAACTGCAGCGCTTGAAACTGATCAATCGACTTCCCGAATGCCTGACGCTCGGACATATACTGAAGCGTCATGTTCAGACCTGCTTGTGCCGCCCCCAAAGAACATGAGGCAATATTCAAGCGACCGCCATCCAGGCCCATCATCGCATATTTGAATCCGTCACCTTCTGTACCCACCAGATTGCCCGCCGGAACTTTGCAGTCGTCAAACTGAACCTGCGCCGTTGGTTGGCTTTTCCAGCCCATCTTTTGTTCAAGCGCGCCAAAGCTAAGACCTGGAGTGCCATCTTCGACATACAGGGTTGAAATCCCTTTGGGACCATCCTGTCCGGTGCGCACCATACAGACATAAGCATCTGAGTATCCGCCGCCCGAGATGAAGGCCTTGGTTCCGTTCAGCGTATAACCTTCGTTCGTGCGTTCGGCGCGGGTTTTCAGCGCGGCTGCGTCCGAGCCTGATCCGGGTTCGGTCAGGCAGTAGCTGAGGACTGTGTTCAGGCTAAGAATATCCGGCATGATCCGCGATTTCAGCTCATCCGCGGCAAATGTGTCTAACATCTTGGCGCACATGTTGTGGATCGTCAGGAAGGCCGCGACTGAAGGGCAAGCCATCGAAAGGGCCTCGAACACCATCGTCGCATCCAGCCTGCTAAGACCGGAACCGCCACTATCTTCGGACACATAGAGACCGCCAAAGCCAAGCTCTCCTACACGGGGCCAAAGGTCTTTGGGAATAGTGCCATCTGCCTCCCATTGCCGGGCGAAGGGTGCGATATGCTCCTGCCCGAACTCATAGGCCATATCGAAGATAGCAGTTTGCTCTTCGGTTGGTGCAAAATCCATTGGTTTCCTCCCACGTCGCCGGATGAATTGAACGAGTGTTTATTTCCTGATTCTTACAGAAATTTTGCACGCCCAGCAATTCCTGACAGGGATATTGCGAAAACGATTAGATCATACTTTGAGGCAGGTCATAAATCCTGATGGAATTCTTCGATCAGATGCTGAACCACAGCCCTGCCTGCATCCGCACCTTTGGCCGTCGCTTCGGCGTGAACACGTCGTTGCCGCGTGGCAGATGTGCCGTTTTGTGCGATTTGCTGTAGCCGGGCAAGTTCAGTCATGGTGCCCAGTGCTTCGGCATCTTCGGCCAGCATACCCATCAGTTCACCCATAAGTTCCGGCATGGGCTTGATGGATCGATCCCCGAAATCAATCATGCCTTCGCCGACACCGTAACGCTGCGCCCGCCACCGGTTTTCACCAATCAGGAACCTGTCATATTGCCGCCAACGCAAGTTGCGGTCTTTCAGACGGCACAACATTCGGACCAGCGCCTGTACCATTGCAGCCAGTGACAAAGTGTGCTCCAACCTCGGCTGCACGTCCATTATGCGTGTTTCGAGCGTTGGAAAGCGATGAGACGGTCGCAAATCCCACCAGATTTTCGAGGTATCCTCGATCACGCCAAGTTCGACCAGAATGCCTGTCGTACGTTCATATTCCGACCAACTTGCCAGAACTGGTGGTAATCCGGTGCGGGGCAGGTTGTCGAATACGGTCAGGCGATAGGAAGACAGGCCGGTATCCTCTCCGTTCCAATAGGGCGAGGATGTGGAGAGCGCCAACAGATGCGGCAGGAAATAGGAAAGCTGCGGCATCAGGTCGGCCCGCAATGACGGTTCTTCAACACCGACATGCACGTGCATCCCGCAGATCAGCATCCGTCGCGCGACACCGCCCAGGGCATGCTGCAAGGCGTCATAGCGCTCTCGGCGCGTGTGGTGCTGTTTCTTCCAGTCCGCAAAGGGGTGGCAGGACACAGCAATCGGGGCCAGATTGTATTCGGCGGACCGATCCGCCACACCCGCCCTCAGGCGTTTCAAATCTTCTCGGGCCGTGCGGATCGTTGCATGGGGGCGGGTGCCAACCTCGATCTGGCACTGCAGAAACTCGGGGCTGACCTGGCCCTGAAAATCAGCCTGGCAGGCTTCCATCAGTGCAGCGGGTGCTTGGGCAAGTTCAAGGCTGTCGCGGTCGACCAGAAGATACTCTTCCTCAATGCCCAGCGTGTATTCCTGCTGCATGGCGGCCCTCTTTCTAGCTTTATGCGAAACAGTGAATACGGAAATACGCTTTTTGCCAAGTGTTTACCGGCAGAGTCCTTGCGGTCATCGGGCTAGCAACGGTAAGGAACGGGTCAAAGTTCAGAAGAACCCCGGAGCCATTGTGTGAAACCCAGGAAATTCCCGCGGCTGAATGCCGTTCTCGACCGATTTGGTGTCAGGCTGATTGACAAAGTCACGGAACGGGACGAGCGTGCCCGGCTGGAGGCGTTCGAAAGGGCAGGCGGGCTGACCCGTTCGGCTTATTCGTTGTCACCGGGAATGGCCGATTTCGACATCTCGCAGCTGGTAGCCGAATATGGTGAACATGCCGCCGCTTTGGCTGCATTGAAAGATCCGTCCCGCAATCAAACCGGGTAT
Organism: Ruegeria sp. CDSA241; assembly: GCF_059611265.1. Taxonomy (NCBI): domain Bacteria; kingdom Pseudomonadati; phylum Pseudomonadota; class Alphaproteobacteria; order Rhodobacterales; family Roseobacteraceae; genus Ruegeria; species Ruegeria sp. CDSA241. The sequence continues at coordinate 162,005 of NZ_JBXWPF010000002.1, read as the reverse complement.
AGGATCGGCAACGGGTATTATGACAGCCCAGATGCGGATGCGTTGTATCTTATGGTCCGACGTTTCAAACCCAAGCGGGTGATTGAGGTTGGCTGCGGTAATTCAACGCGCGTGACACGGCAGGCTGTATTGGATGGCGGGCTGCAGACGCAAATCACCGCGATTGATCCTTATCCGCGCGCGGACATCGCGCATGTTGTCGATCAATTCGAACAGAAACGGTTGGAAGAGGTCGATCCAGCCCTCTTCGAACAGCTTGAAGCGGGTGACATCCTGTTCATCGATTCCAGCCATGTTGTCCGGATGAGCAATGATGTCGCGCATCTGTTCTGTCGCATCATACCGGCCTTAAAACCAGGCGTTGTGATCCATGTGCACGATGTTTTTCTACCCTACGAATACCCCAAGCGGTTCTTCTATGACTGCCCGGGATGGGGCGAGCAATATATGTTGCATGCATTGTTGCAATCTAGTGCATATTCAATGCTTTGGCCTGGATACTTCTTGCAACAGGATCGCCAGGATGCGGTCGAGGCGCTGCCGTTTTTGAAAGATGGGCGCGCGCAAAGTATTTGGGTTCAGGTCAAATAAATCTGACACCAAATTGATCCGGTGCAGCGAAACGCCCGTACCCCTTTCCATAACAACCTGGATAGGAGATCTCAAATATGTTTCGCCGTACTTTCCTGAGCGCCGCCGCCGCAATCGCACTTACCTTGCCGGTACAAGCGAAGGCCGCCGATATCGTGGATACCGCCGTATCTGCTGGATCATTCACCACACTGGTTGCAGCGGTTCAAACGGCGGGTCTGGTCGATACGCTGAAAGGGGACGGTCCGTTCACCGTTTTTGCCCCCACGGATGAGGCCTTTGCCGCACTGCCCGAAGGGACGGTGGAAACGCTGCTACTGCCCGAGAACAAAGACCAACTGGTCGCAATCCTGACTTACCATGTGGTTCCGGCCAAAGTCATGTCTGGGGACATCGCTGGCAAGCGCACCAAAGTTCTGACCGTGCAGGGTGATCGCCTGAGTGTGAATGGTAAAAACGGCGTCAAAGTGAATGGCGCCAAGGTTGTGCAGGCCGATATCGAGGCCAGCAATGGCGTGATCCACGTCGTCGATGCGGTGATCCTGCCGGAATAATTGGCAACCACCGTGATCAAGCAAAAACCCCGGCCGTTATGGCCGGGGCATTCTGTCAGACCAATCTGACCTTGGTGCCAACCTGAACCAGCGGATATAACTCTTCAACATGCTGATTATAAAGGCCAATACATCCAGAAGAACTTTGGCGTCCAATCTTGCGTGTATCGTGCGTGCCGTGCACCAGATATGCTGGCCAGCCCAGATACATCGCCCGCGTACCCAGCGGATTTCCGGACTCGCCACCTTCAATTCGGATGGGCAGGTTCGGGTCGCGCTCGCGCATTGAGGCGGTCGGGGTCCAGCTTGGGTTTTCGCGCTTGCGTACTACTTCGGTATAACCACGCCTTGTGAGTTCTTCGCTCATAGGGACTGAGCTGGGGTACAGTTTGTACGTCCCGTCAGCCCCCCAATAGTGTACAGCGCGGCTTGTGATATCTGCCAGCAGGCAGCCGACACCTAACTGATCGAAGTGATCCTGCCAATTTTGGTGCGAGAATGAGGAGACATTCCGCCGCACAGCTAGCTGTGTGCTGATCGCTTCTTCGTCGAGTGGGAAAGCATCGGCGCTGCTTTGTGCGCGCACCAGTGCAGGTGTCATCAACAGAGACGCTGCACCTAACAATGCAGAGCGACGGGTCATGCGGGGATCTGACAAATTGGCCTCCGGTTCAGGAACTGCTCGCGCGGAACTGCGTGTAACTTATGTTTTTCTGATCAGATTTCCTAGGGAGTGTTGAGTGAATTTATTGTGAAGCGAACATCACAAGCGAAACTTGGCCGTGTATTGAAAAAGCCCGGCCAGTGGTGGCCGGGCTCTGTGGATCCACAGCTTTCGTTTGGATCAGTCCATGGCTTTGAAGTTGAACTCGCCGCCTTCTTTGATGCCTGAAGGCCAACGCGCGGTGACCGTTTTTGTGCGTGTATAGAATTTGAAGCTATCCGCACCATGCTGGTTCAGGTCACCGAACATGGATTTCTTCCAACCGCCAAAGGTGTGATAGGCCAACGGAACCGGGATCGGAACGTTGATACCGACCATGCCGATATTGATCCGGCTGGCAAAGTCACGCGCGGTATCTCCATCGCGGGTGAAGATCGCCGTGCCATTGCCGTATTCGTGGTCCATAGCCAAGCCAATCGCTTCTTCGTACGATCCTGCGCGGACGGTCGACAAAACCGGACCAAAGATCTCTTGCTTATAGATGTCCATGTCGGGCGTCACGTGGTCAAACAGGTGAGGGCCGACGAAGAAGCCGTCTTCATAGCCCTGCAGGCTAAAGTCGCGATTATCAACAACCAGTTTGGCACCCTGTTCAACGCCCGAGCTGATCAGTCCCAAAATGCGCTCTTTGGCAGCACCGGTCACGACCGGTCCCATGTCAACATCATCGCCGGCAGTGTAGGGGCCGACCTTCAGTTTCTCGATACGAGGAATAAGCTTTTCGATCAGCGCGTCGGCGGTATCCTCTCCGACCGGGACGGCAACCGATACGGCCATGCAGCGTTCGCCAGCCGCGCCGAAACCGGCGCCAACCAGGGCATCTGCTGCCTGGTCAAGATCGGCGTCGGGCATGACGATCATGTGGTTCTTGGCGCCGCCGAAACACTGCGCGCGTTTGCCGTTGGCCGTGGCGCGCGAATAGATGTACTGCGCGATAGGGGTCGAGCCCACAAAGGAAACGCCCTGAATGATCTCGCTGTCCAACAGGGTGTCCACGGCCTCTTTGTCGCCATTGACCACTTGGAACACACCTTTGGGCAAACCTGCCTCAACGAAAAGTTCCGCCAGCATCAAAGGTACTGAAGGATCGCGCTCGGACGGTTTCAGAACAACAGCGTTGCCACAGGCCAGGGCAGGGCCCACATGCCACAGAGGCATCATGGCCGGGAAGTTGAACGGCATGATCGAGGCCACGACCCCTAAAGGCTGGCGCATAGAATACATGTCGATGCCTGGGCCCGCACTGTCGGTGAATTCGCCTTTCAACATCTGCGGAGCACCGATGCAGTATTCGATCACTTCTAGACCGCGCTGCAGATCGCCTTTCGCGTCAGGGATCGTCTTGCCGTGCTCGCGGCTCAGCGCTTCGGCCAGCTTGTCCATGTCGCGGTTCATCAGGTGAACCATCGCCATCATCACGCGCCCGCGTTTTTGCGGGTTCGTTGCACCCCAGGCCGGTTGTGCGGCTGCGGCGCTAGCAATGGCTGCTGTGGTCTCGGCACCACTTGCCATCGGGCATTTGTACTGTACCTCGCCGGTAGCGGGGTTGAACACGTCATCATATCGGCCGGACGTGCCGGCGACATTCTCACCGTTGATGAAATGGGACAGTTCGTTCATTGCGAATTCCTCCGAAGGTCTGCGCGCAGAATAGGCTTGCATAAATGGCTTGAACAGAGGCAATGTCCCAAAGGTGTTTTGCAAAATTGCAAAGGTGAAGCGTGACACCTAATTGGGATGATATGAGGGTCTTTCTGGCCGTAGCCCGCGAAGAAAGCCTTTCGGCGGCGGGGCGATTACTTCGGATTGACCCGGCTACGGTCGGACGCCGTGTAGCGCGGTTGGAAGCGTCTCTGGATGCGCCGCTGTTCACCAAATCGCAGCAGGGATATGTGCTGACCTCAGCTGGTGAGCGTTTGATGGACCACGGTCTAAAAGCCGAAGAGGCGATGCGAGCTGCAGCAGGCGCCATGGCAGAACCATCTGAGAGGTTGAGCGGGCAAATCCGGATCGGCGCACCGGACGGGTGTGCGAACTACTTGTTGCCGCAGGTGTGTGGCAAGATCTGTGACGCCAATCCCAATCTGGACATACAAATTCTGGCCTTGCCGCGCGTCATCAACCTTTCACGCCGTGAAGCCGATATGGCCGTGACCGTCAGCGCACCGACCGCTGGAAAACTGCTTGTACAGAAAATTACCGATTACAAACTTCATCTTGTCGCAACGCAGGAATACCTTGCCGATCACCCTGCGGTTCATTCCATCAGCACGTTAGGGGGGCATCGTATGATCGGATACATACCTGATATGATATTCGACCGCGAACTGGACTATCTGGTCGATCTGGGTGTTGACCGTGTCGCGCTGGCCTCGAATTCGGTCTCTGTCCAACTGCGGCAGGTTTCGCAGGGATCAGGGATCTGCATTGCGCATGATTTCACACTGCCATTTCACCCGAAGTTGAAGAAAATATTGGTTGATCAAGTGAGTTTGACACGCAGTTTTCATCTGGTTCGACATCAAGGTGACCAACGAAACGAGCGGCTGAATCGGTTCGCGCAGGCCCTGTCCCAAGGGATTCGCGATGAAGTTGAGCGGCTTGAGGCTGAAGCTTCACCTTGACAGGCTATTTCATTCCGGCAACGCTTTGGAAAACACGATGTTATTTCGGAGGTTACGTCAATGCTTGTTCAGGCCATTCTGAAATCCAAAGCCACCGGAGGCGTGGTGACAGTTGCTCCTTCGCGCACAGTTTCAGAGGTTGCAGGAATCCTTGCAGAAAAGCGCATCGGAACGGTGGTTGTATCAGAAGACGGCGGCAAGACCGCATCGGGCATCTTATCAGAGCGTGACATTGTGCGCGAACTGGCCGCAAGCGGCAGCGGATGCCTATCAAAACCCGTAAGCGCGTATATGACCCGCGAGCTGGTGACAGCGACGCAACAGGATACTGTCCAGGATATAATGTCGCGGATGACCGAAGGGCGCTTTCGCCATATGCCGGTTGTTGAGGACGGTAACCTCGTTGGCATTGTTACCCTAGGCGACGTTGTCAAAGCACAGCTTTCCGAACTGGCAATGGAAAAAGACGCATTGGAAGGCATGATCATGGGCCATTAAGCCCATAGAAACGCGACGCAACTACTTGCACCCATAGCCAAGTTATGTTTGCTTGCGCAGAAATTTCGTTGCGCAGGAGGCGGCAATGAGGGTTGGATTGTATCCCGGAACATTTGATCCGATCACCCTGGGTCATATTGATATCATCCGTCGCGCGGCCGCTCTGGTTGACAAGCTCGTGATTGGGGTGGCGATCAATCGGGAAAAGGGGCCGTTATTTTCGTTGGAAGAACGGGTCGAGATGATCGAAGCCGAATGTTCCTTTCTTTCCGAACAGACCGGAACTGAAATTGTCGCCCATCCTTTTGAAAACCTGCTTATCAACTGTGCCCGCGACGTAGGTGCTCAGGTCATTGTCAGAGGCCTGCGTGCTGTTGCGGATTTCGAGTATGAGTTCCAGATGGTCGGTATGAACCGCGCTTTGGACGACTCGATCGAGACGGTGTTCCTTATGGCTGAGGCCCGCCATCAGGCGATTGCCTCGAAACTGGTGAAAGAGATCGCGCGATTGAACGGGGACGTGTCGAATTTCGTCACGCCCCGCGTAAATGACGCGCTGCGTGCGCGCTTAGGATAGCGCGCCCATCGCGGCCGCCGTGTCCAGCATCCGGTTAGAAAAGCCCCATTCATTGTCGTACCAGGCCAGCACCCGGACCAACGTGCCGTCTGTCACCTTGGTTTCAGCCAAAGAGACGGTCGAACTGTGTGCGTCGTGATTGAAGTCGATCGACACTAGTGGGCGGCTTTCCGCAGCCAGGACACCGCGAATATTGGCCGCGGCATCAATGAACAACTGGTTGACCTCTTCTTCGGTTGTTGGGCGCGACACCTCGGCCACCAGATCCACAACCGAGACGTTCGGAGTGGGAACACGGATTGCCTGTCCAGTCAATTTACCTGCCAACTGGGGCAATACGAGACCTACGGCTGAGGCTGCCCCCGTAGTGGTGGGAATCATCGACAATGCAGCCGCGCGTGACAGATACGGGTCTTTTCCGGCGGTATCGTGAACTGGTTGGCTGGCTGTATAGGCATGAACGGTTGTCATGTTTCCGTGGACAATGCCCAAACCCTCGTCCAGCGCCGCAGCAACGGGCGACAAACAGTTGGTCGTGCAGGATGCGTTCGAAACGATCGTATCCTCGACGGTCAGTTCATGGTTATTTACCCCGAAGACGATAGTTTTGACCGCACCATCCCCGCGGGCAGGAGCAGAAATCAGAACTTTTTTGGCGCCGTTGTCAAAATGGCGCGCCGCGGCTTCGCGCGTGCGGAACACGCCTGTGCATTCGAGAACAACGTCAATATCGGACCAAACGAGTTTCTCAGGCTCGCGTTCGCTGGTTAGGCGGATTGGGCCTGCACCGACATCCAAACCGGCGTCGGTCAGGGAAACGGGCTTTGTATAACGTCCATGCACACTGTCGAATTCAAAGAGATGCGCGTTAATTTCGGGCTTGGCCAAATCGTTTATGGCCACGATCTGAACGTCGGTCCGCCCAGATTCCATCAAGGCCCGCAAAACACCGCGCCCGATCCGTCCAAATCCATTGATTGCCAACTTGAGTGTCATGGTCTGCTCCGTCTGGGTGTCTGTTATTGCAAAGTTAGCGCTAACAAAGCTAGATCAAGGAAAAAGTCAAGAAAAACCTCTGTCAGCGCCAGAAGGCGAGCCAGTCCAGGAAGGTGTAAAGTTTCTTTCCCAGGAAGATCAGGTTCTCAGAGTCGAACATTGCGTAATCGACTAGCAGACAGCCAAGTATTAGAAAGCCAAGCCAGATAGCAATTTGATTGGTCATGTTGGCCCCGAATGAAAACACCCGCCCAGATAAACTGAGCGGGTGTAAAGGTACAACATTTCTACGGCGTTTTAGTTAAGCCGTCCCATGGCCACGGCGACGTCTGCCATACGGACCGAGAAGGCCCATTCGTTGTCATACCAAGCCAGAACACGAACCATGCGGTTGTTAACAACCCGTGTCTGGTCTGGTGCGAAAATCGAGCTTTCTTCGGTATGATTGAAATCGGTCGAGACCAGCGGCGCAGGCTCATAGCCCACGACGCGCTGCATTGATCCCCGTGATGCTTCACGAACGATGGCATTAACATCTTCGACAGTCACGTCACGCGCCGCATGGAAAGTCAGGTCGACAGCAGAAACGTTTGGTGTTGGTACACGGATAGCCGAGCCGTCCAAACGACCCTTCAGGTTCGGCAGAACTTCGCCCAGAGCTTTGGCTGCACCTGTTGAAGTTGGGATCATGGACATTGCCGCAGCGCGCGCGCGATACAGGTCACTATGACGGCGATCCAGTGTCGGCTGGTCGCCGGTATAGGCATGGATCGTAGTCATGATACCGTGTTCGATCCCGATACCTTCGTCCAGCACCTTGGCAAGCGGAGCAAGGCAGTTCGTAGTGCAAGAGCCATTCGAAACCATTCTATCTTCAGTAACCAGGCTGTTGTGGTTCACGCCATAGACAATGGTTTTATCAACATTCTTGCCTGGCGCAGACAAAAGAACCTTCTGAGCACCGCGTTCCAGATGCGTTTTGGCTTTCAGGCCATCGTTGAATTTTCCGGTGCATTCCAAAACGACGTCACAACCTTCCCAATCAAGCTCGTTCATATCGTAAGTCGAGAACACCTCCATTGGGCCGCGGCCCAAATCCATGGTGTTGCCTTCGATCGAAACATCGCGGGGAAAGCGGCCGTGGATGCTGTCGTATTTCAGCAGGTGGGCGGTAGTTTCCAATGGGCCGGTCGCGTTGACCTTGATCACTTCGATGTCGTTGCGGGCCGATGCCGCAATATGCGACAGGGTGCAGCGGCCGATACGGCCAAATCCATTGATGCCGACCTTGATGGTCATCTGACGTCTCCAAAAATGCGCTTGCTCTGCGGGGCATATAGCGGCACAGACGCTTTCTCAAAAGGGCAAAAGTGACATATTCTTAACGTGTTAGCGCAAACCTTCGCCGGTTGCGCTAACGCTTGCGCTAGCCGTCGGATCGGGTAGGGTCCCCTGGCGACAGGTGAGATGAGAGGAAACACGCATGAGTGGTTTGTTGGCACTGTTGGATGATGTTGCTGGCATAGCAAAGGTTGCTGCAGCGTCAGTGGACGATGTGGTCGCTGCCGCCGGCAAGGCCGGGGCCAAGACTGCGGGCGTGATCATCGATGATGCAGCAGTTACTCCGAAATATGTGCAGGGCTTTGCCCCGGCGCGGGAATTGCCGATCATCTGGCGCATTGCGCGCGGCTCGATTTTCAACAAGATTATCCTGCTGTTGCCAGTCGCCTTGTTGCTGGCCAATTTTGCACCCTGGTTGATAACGCCCTTGTTGATGCTTGGCGGGTCCTATTTGTGCTTCGAAGGGGCAGAAAAGATATTTCACCTGCTTTTCCCTCATGGCAGCCACGTTATAGACGAAGATATGAAGGTCAAAGACCCGGGCCATCTGGAAGAGCAGAAGGTCAAGGGGGCGATCAAAACCGATTTCATCTTGTCCGCCGAGATCATGACAATCGCCCTTGCCGCCATCGAAGCACCGAATATCTGGATGCAGGCGGCAACGCTGGCCGTTGTTGGACTAGGTGTGACCCTGGCCGTTTATGGCTCGGTCGCCTTGATCGTGAAGATGGACGATGTGGGCCTTTTCCTGGCGCGGAACGCACCAACGCCGATCGGGCGCGGATTGGGGCGTGGATTGGTTAAGGCGATGCCGGTTGTCATGAAAGTGCTGTCGATTGTCGGCACAGCTGCGATGCTGTGGGTTGGCGGCTCGATCATCATTCACGGGCTTGAGGTTCTGGGTTTTGGCTGGTTGGGACATCAGATCCATGACATGGCCTATGCAGCCGGGCATGCGGTTTCGGCGCAATGGGAAGGTGCCGTGGAGTGGATTTCCAAAGCCACGATGGATGGCATTTTCGGGCTGGCCTGGGGGTTCGTGCTGATCCCGATTGCAACCAAGGTGGTCGCGCCGATTTTGTCTCGGAAATCTGAAACGCATTAATCAGAAAACGAAAAGGGCGGCGCATGGCCGCCCTTCGCTTGATGTTTGAAATTGGGAATTACAGCTCCAGTAATTCCTTGACCTTTGCAACTGTGGCCTCGGCAGTGATGCCGAAATGTTTGTACAGTTCATCAGCGGGGGCAGACGCGCCAAAGCCCGACATGCCGATGAAGCCTGCCTTGGCGTCACGGCCGCGTTCACCCAGCAGCCAGCGGTCCCAGCCTCCGGCGCGGACGGCGGCCTCGATGCCGACACGGACGGCTCCACCGGGCAGAACCCGCTTGCGATACGCTTCATCCTGCTCGGCGAACAGTTCCATGCATGGCATCGACACGACGCGCGTGCCAATGCCCTCGGCCTCGAGCATCGCCTTGGCTTCCATCGCCAGCGACACTTCCGAACCGGTTGCGATCAGGATTGCCTGACGCTTGCCTTCGGCTTCGGCTAGAACATAGCCGCCTTGTGCAGTCAGGTTTTTGGTTTTGTGATCCTTGCGTACGGTCGGCACGCCCTGGCGGGTCAGAGACAAGACCGAAGGGCTGTCCTTGAAGGTCAGCGCCAGTTCCCAGGATTCCGCTGTTTCAACGGCATCCGCCGGGCGGAACACATAGGTATTCGGTGTCGCGCGTGAGATTGCCAGATGCTCGACCGGCTGGTGGGTCGGGCCGTCTTCGCCCAGACCGATCGAGTCATGGGTCATCACAAAGACCGTGGGTATCTTCATCAGCGCTGCAAGCCGCATCGAGGGCCGCGCATAGTCGGTGAACGCCATGAAGGTACCGCCATAGGGACGGATGCCGCCATGCAGCGCCATACCGTTCATCGCGGCGGCCATGCCGTGTTCGCGGATACCGTAATGGATGTACCGACCCTTGCGGTTTTCCGGCAGGAACACGCCCATATCGGCCGATTTCGTGTTGTTCGAACCGGTCAGGTCAGCAGACCCGCCAATAGTTTCCGGCATGATCGGATTGACCACGTTCAGAACTTTTTCGGACGAGGCACGGGTGGCCAACTTGGGCTGATCTTCCGACATCTGCTTTTTGAACGAGCGGATGGCACCGGCCAGTTTTTTGGGTGCCTCGAACGCATAAGAGCGGTTGAACTCGGCCTGTTTGCGTTCAGAGATTTGCGCGAAACGCTCCTCCCACGCAGACCGCTCGGCCGCGCCGCGGGAACCGATTGCTTCCCAGGCGGTTTTGACATTTGGCGGAATTTCGAAGGCGCCATGCGGGGCGGCATAGGCCTCTTTGGCCGCTTTCAGCTGTTCCTGATCGGTCAGGGCGCCGTGGCCTTTCGAGGTATCCTGCGCGGCGTGACCCAAAGCAATATGGCTTTCACAGGCGATCATGGTCGGCTTGTTTGACGATTTCGCCTTGGTGATGGCCTCGTCGATGGCCTGCGGATCATGACCATCAATCTCGATGACCTGCCAGCCCGAGGCGGCAAAACGTTTCACCTGATCGGTCCGGTCAGCGATGTCGACCGTGCCGTCGATGGTGATGTTGTTGTTGTCCCAGAACACGATCAGCTTACCCAGCTCGTGACGGCCGGCCAGCGTGATGGCCTCTTGGCTAACGCCTTCCATAAGGCAGCCGTCGCCCGCGATGACATAGGTATAGTGATCTACGATCTTCTTGCCGTAATGAGCGCGCTGAATTTCCTCGGCCATGGCAAAACCAACGGCGTTCGAGATCCCCTGACCCAGCGGGCCGGTTGTTGTTTCGATCCCGTTGACAAGGAAGTTCTCGGGGTGACCTGCAGTTTTTGCGCCCAGCTGACGGAAATTCTTGATCTGTTCCAGCGTAACGTCAGCGTTCCCAGTGAGATACAACAGCGAATAGATCAGCATCGAGCCGTGACCGGCGGACAGGATGAACCGGTCGCGGTCGGGCCAGTTTGGGGCCGAGGCATCGAATTTCAGGTGCTTTTCGAACAGTACAGTCGCGACATCGGCCATGCCCATTGGCATACCGGAATGGCCGGAATTGGCGGCGGCGACGGCGTCGAGGGTCAATGTGCGGATGGCCGCAGCTTTGTCCCAGTGTTCGGGGTTGGCATTGCGCAGCGCAGTCAGGTCCACGGGTGTTGTTCCTTTGGATTACAGGCAGATGGCCGCTCAATACCATTCAGCCCTCAAAGTGCAAGTAGAACTGGGTGCTGCAGGGTTTTGCTGGATCAAGAATGTGACCCAAGTCGTTGAAAGCAAACAGTGGGTATTTTCGATGCCATTGGGTTAGACTAGGCCAAGACGCGTACAAGGTTGATTCGGATAACCTCGCGAAACAAAGGAACCTTGATAAAAAAGGTGGCAGGGGCATGAGCCAGATCGAAGAACTACAACGCCGTATTGTGGCCGCGATGGATCGGATTGGATCCGGCATTGCGACAATGGCGGAAGTTGGCGCAGGCAACAGTGGAGAAGATGACACTCTGCGTGTAGCTCTGGATGATGAGAGGGTTGCGAATGCTCAACTTGAAGAGCGTCTCAGATCATTAAAAGAAAGGCACGATTCCGAAGCCGATGCCATGCGCCTAGAAATCGAAGGCTTGCGTAATACCCCGTCCGATAATCAGGAAAGTGCAGCGCTGCGCGAGCAACTCGACGATGCCAGGGCACAGCTTGCCTCGGTCGAAGCCGCACGGGCCGAGTTGGCAAGCGCAAAGGCTGCATTGGAAGATCAGGATGTTGTCGAAGAACTGAAAGCCGAAAATGCCCGTCTTCGTTCGGAATTGGCGGATAGTGAACGCGTGGCGGAACTCAGCGCCGAGTTAGAAATGCTGCGCGCCGAACGCAGTAGCCATGGCGCGGCGATGTCGCGTCTGGATGATGATCTCCAGCGCATGCGCAAAGCCAACGAACAACTACGAATGTCGATCGAAGAGCTGCGCGCAGCTGCAGAAGACGGAATGACCGATGCGGATCTATTGAACCGTGCCACAGCTGCCGAGCTTGAGGCAACGCGCGCAGCGCAGGCCACCGATGCGGCCGAAGCACATGCCGTGCTGGCCCGGTTGGAACCGTTGCTGTCTCAGGCGAAACTGGCCGAAGGAGAGGTGGAATAATGCCTGAATTGACCATTCAAATCGGGGGGCGCGGCTTTGAGGTTTCATGCCAGGAAGGCGAAGAGGTTTTCCTGCAAGCTGCTGCTAAATTGCTGGATGATGAAGCGCAGGTATTGTCGGATCAGATCGGTCGGATGCCTGAATCCCGGATGCTTTTGATGGCTGGATTGATGTTGGCAGACAAAGCCGCCGCCACGGGTGACAAGATCAACTCGCTGGAAAATAAGCTAGCGGAGGCCGAAGCCGAGCTTCGGAACCTGCGCAGCATGCCACAGCCCGAGCCGGAAAGAATTGAAGTTGCCGTGGTTCCACCTTCGGTCACCGACACCTTGGCAGAATTGGCTGCTCGGGCCGAGGCAATGGCGGCATTCATAGAAGAAAAGTCAACGAAATGATAAATATGCGTACTATTGCTATTGCAACTTTCATGTCTGTGTCAGCGCAGGTTTCCTGGGCTGGGATCGATATTCTGCCCGTCACATTTACTTGTGATAACGGCGTGCCTCTTGAGGTTGCCTATTTCAATGCCGAGGATGGATCCAGCGCGGCAGCCATGATGGTCGACAATAAGCTGGTGACTTTGCGCCAAGCTCAGAGCGGCTCTGGTATTCGCTATGAATCCGACGGAACAACTGGCACTTACATCCTGCGCTCCAAAGGCTGGGACGCCACGGTGAGCTTTCTGGCGACAGGTGCAGATGCCGCCAGCGAGCAGGTCTTATTGGGAAATTGCGTCAGCCGCTGATCAGGCGTTTGCTTCCCTGATTTTATCAGCGGCTTCCTTGTTGTAGCCGACACCGTTGTCATCAAACAAGGTGTCCAGCTCACCTGACAGGGTCATCTCGGTGATGATGTCGCATCCACCTACGAACTCGCCTTTGACATAGAGTTGCGGAACAGTCGGCCAGTCAGAATAGTCCTTGATCCCCTGACGCAAGCCTTCGTCGGCTAGTACATTCACGTCAGCAAATTCTACGCCCATGTAGTTCAGCACGCCTGCCACGCGCGAGGAGAATCCGCATTGCGGCATTTCCTTGGTGCCTTTCATATATAGCACCACATCATTGGCTTTGACGGTCTCGTCGATCTGGGTTTTCACGTCGGTCATCTTGGTCATCCTTTTCGCCCGCATCTTCGGCGGTCGTTTCGTTCTCTGCTTGGCCAGGAGCCCAGCCTTCTTTTTCCAATCGTTGGTGCTCGGCCTGTGCCAGCGTCACCGGATCAAGCCCGTACCGTTCAATGCCGCCAACCTTGCTGATTTTGTCGGGGTCCGGGCGCATGTCAGCAAATTTACGCTTTCTGTTGCGTTTTACATAGGCCTCGATCAGCGCGGCGACAACTATCAATGCTGCGATTGCGCAAATGCTGACGAGCCAAAGGTTCATTTCTTGGGGGCCATGGTTTTTGCGTATGCCTGTGGGTCCCGAGGAATAACGATTGCACTAACACCACCGCCTCTGCCTCCGTCTGTCGTTGACGCGACTAGAGTCGCATTCTGGCTGGAGGTTGCCCCCTTGGGATCGCGCGTAACTGGTTTTCGGTCAGAGCGGCTACGTCTGACAATAACCACTACATAAATACCAAGGATGGCAATCAGCACGACACCCCAAATAGCATATGCCCCAAAAGTCGTGCTCACTCAGGCACTTTCGTCGTCAGCGCCAGCGCGTGCAAGTCGCCATCCGGGCCGTCCATCTTGCCTTTGAGGGCTGCATAGACTGCTCGCTGTTGTTGCACCCGGTTTTTGCCACGAAAGCTCTCATCCACGACCATGGCCGACATATGTACGCCGTCGCTGCCGCCGACCTGAATGTCCGCATCGGGAAACGCGTCGCGCAGCAGGTTCTCAATCTCGTGGGCGCTCATCGGCATGTAGGTTTCTCCTGAAAGTCTTTCCCAAGATGTAGTGCGCCGGGGCGGGGCGCGCAAGGGTCAGATAGACGCCCCGAAATGACAAAAACCTGCACTTGTCAAAGTGCAGGTTTTCAGAAGCGCAGGTGCCAAAATCAGGCGACGGCTTCGGCGAAGCTGTTGCGGAAAGTGGCAGTCAGTTCATCAAGCAAGGCCTCAGAAGAGCCGATGCGGACGCTGTCGCCCGTGAACCGCCCGACCGATACCAGTGGAACGCCAGCCTGACCTGCGGCAATCATCAGGGCTTCGGCCTGGTCAAAGTTGCAGGCGACCAGATAACGGGCCTGATCCTCGCCAAACAGGAATTCGGTCGAGGCGTCGTCAAGCGTTATGCCGACGCCGGTTGCTTCGGCCAGTTCGAAGGCTGCCAATGCCAGACCACCATCGCCAAGATCGGTGCAAGCCTTGATCATCTCTCGGTTTGCGCGGATGAACTCTCCGTTGCGCTTTTCGGCGTCCAGATCGACATGCGGCGCGTCGCCATCTTCGCGGTTGAACACTTCGGCCAGAAGCGCGGATTGGCCCAGATGCCCCTGCGTTTCGCCGATGACCAGAGCCACGTGGCCGTCGCGGACCTCATTACCTATGATCTCGTCCGTGTGCGCCAGAAGGCCGACCGCTCCAATTGTCGGGGTCGGCAGGATCGCCTGACCGTCGGTTTCGTTGTAAAGCGACACGTTGCCGGACACGATGGGCATATCCAACGCTGCGACGGCCTTACCAATGCCTTGGATCGCGCCGACGAACTGGCCCATGATCTCGGGCTTTTCTGGGTTGCCAAAATTCAGGTTGTCAGTGGTCGCCAGCGGCAATGCCCCGACGGCGGTCAGGTTGCGGTAGGCTTCGGCAACAGCTTGCTTGCCGCCTTCAACAGGGTTGGCTCGCACATAGCGCGGGGTCACGTCACTGGTGAAAGCAAGAACCTTGTCGGTGCCGTGTACACGAACCATGCCGGCGCCCAGACCAGGTGTACGTACGGAATCGGCCATAACCATGGTGTCATACTGCTCGTAAACCCATTGCTTGCCCGCATAGTTTGGCGAAGCGAGCAGGGCGCGCAGACCGTCGATTGGGTCGATCTGAGGCACGTCGGCCAGATCTTCTGCTTGCGGTGTAGGCTCCCACGGGCGATCATATTCGGGCGCGGTTGAGGAGAGTTTGGACAGAACCAGATCGGCTTTGACCTCACCATTATGCATGATTAGAAAGCGATCTTCGGCGACGGTTTCACCCACGATGGCGAAATCTAGGTCCCATTTATCGAAAACGGCGCGAGCCTCGGCCTCAAGCTCGGGTTTGAGAACCATCAACATGCGTTCTTGGGATTCCGACAGCATCATCTCATAGGCTGTCATGTTCTCTTCGCGCTGGGGGACGTTTTCCAGATCAAGCCGAACGCCCAGACCGCCTTTGTCACCCATCTCAACTGCGGAACAGGTCAGGCCCGCCGCACCCATGTCTTGGATCGAGATCACCGCGCCGGTCTGCATCAGCTCCAGCGTCGCTTCCATCAGGCGTTTTTCGGTGAAGGGGTCGCCGACCTGAACGGTGGGGCGCTTTTCTTCGATGGTGTCGTCAAACTCGGCGCTGGCCATGGTGGCACCGCCGACGCCGTCGCGCCCGGTTTTCGCACCGAGATAGACAACGGGCATGCCGACGCCCGACGCGGCTGAGTAGAAAATCTTGTCACTGTCTGCCAGCCCGGCTGCGAAGGCATTCACAAGGCAGTTGCCATTATAGGCCGGGTGAAAGCGCACTTCGCCGCCAACGCAAGGGACGCCGAAACAGTTGCCATAGCCGCCGATACCTTCGACCACGCCATTGACCAGCTGACGGGTCTTGTGGTGGCCGGGTTCACCAAAAGACAGCGCGTTCATCGAGGCAATTGGGCGCGCACCCATGGTGAAAACGTCGCGCAGGATACCTCCAACACCTGTGGCTGCACCTTGATAGGGTTCGATGTAAGACGGATGGTTGTGGCTTTCCATCTTGAAGACCACGGCCTGACCATCGCCGATATCGACCACACCTGCATTTTCACCCGGTCCGCAGATCACCTGGGGTCCAGAGGTGGGCAGGGTGCGCAGCCATTTCTTAGAAGATTTGTAGGAACAATGCTCGTTCCACATGGCCGAGAAAATGCCCAACTCGGTAAAGGTTGGCTCGCGCCCGATAATCTCCAGGATCATCTCGTATTCTTCGGGTTTCAACCCGTGCGCGGCAATCAGATCCGGTGTGATGGCGGGCTCTTGCATCGTTTGTCCTGTATCCATGGTGGCCGAGATTGCGGGCCTTGTAGGGCAAGGGCGCGTCTGTGGGAAGGGCCAAGTCAGCGCAGGGTCGAATAACGTAACCGGCATATGCCAATTTCGAGCTTTTCTGCGCTTTGTGTACCCAGAAAAAAAAACGGAACCGCGCTAGTGGCCGGTTCCGTCTATAGTATTTCCTGCCAGACGGCCCAAAAGCCGCGTGGCGTCTGTATCTGGTCTTTAAGCTGGGGTTTCTCCCTTGTTGATCGAGTCCGCCGCAGCGGCCCCAACAGCAGCTTTTTGTTGTTCGGTAAGGTTCTCGGCCTCTTCCAGACCAGGAATTGCTACGCGAACTTCGCGGCGGGCAAAGTCGATGCCATTGGCATTGAACTCGGCCTTCACCCGGTTGAAGATTTCCTTGCGAAGCGTGAACTGCTTGCCCGGCTTGGCCATGAACTTGCCGCGGATGATCATGCCAACATCGTCAAAGTCGAAAACACCTTGCGATTTGAAGGGCTGCAAGAAGCCTTCTTTGTGGGTTTCGTCCGCCATCATCTCGGCGCCGATCTTCTTGAAGATCTTCTTGACCTTGTTGGGATCAGTGTCAAACGGCACGGTGAACTTTAGCTTCATGATCACCCAGTCACGGCTGAAATTGGTCAGCTTTTGAATCTCGCCATAGGGGATCGTGTGAACGGGCCCACGGTGATGGCGGAGCTGCATCGAACGGATCGAGATTTTCTCGACGGTGCCCATGGTGCCGCCGACATCGACATATTCACCCACGCGAAACGCATCGTCGATAAGGAAGAAGACACCGCCGACGATATCTGCCACCAGCTTCTGAGCGCCGAAACCGATCGCAAGACCAAGGACACCAGCACCTGCCAGAAGTGGGGTGATGTTGATGCCCAGCGCGCCCAATGCGAGCAGGCCGAAGATGACCGCAATCGTGACTTGCGCCGTGATCCGCAGCAAGGGAAGAACCGTCGCCAGACGTGAACCGCCTGCGCCGCCACCCTCGCCACCGGCCTCTTCATCCAGCTCTTCTGCCGTTGTCTGTTCCTTGGCAAGACGACGGTTGATCCATAGTGAGACGACCTCGTTCAAGATGTATCCGACAGCGATGATCATCAGGAATTCGATTACCGTACCGCCAACGTCGGTTCCGATCCCGGCAGAGGCGACATGTCGAAGATCAAGCTGCCAGACCCGCGCGATCATAAAGACCACAAACAGGCCGGCCAGCACGCGACCAATCCGGATATAGCTGCGCTTGGCTGATTTATAGGCGCGTTCGGCCAATGGTCCGTCGCCCAACATTGGGGGTTGAAGATGGCGCACTAGGCCACGGATCAGCGTATCAAGCGCTGGTGCGATCAGCAGCCAGAACATCGTCGTGAAATGTGGCCCTTTGCCAAGCAGGGCAAGTGTTCTGGGATCACGCTGTGCGATCAGGAATTCGACCAGGAACCATATCACCACCGAAACGCCGATAGCGAAGTAGGGATAGTAATGAGCGACCTTTTCATCGAATTTGGTGTGGTCCGGATCCGTGCCCAACATCATCTGAGACAACCCTTCGCGCGCGGTCCAAGCGATGATCCCAATGTATATATGGATGCCAGCGTTCAGCCAGAAACCGATACGCGTATCGGCCGGGGTGATACCGTTAAGCAAGTTGAACCGTACGATAAAGAGCGTGAGGCCGATCAATAGAAGAAGGCCAATCAGGTTGCGATGCAGATATTTGGCCCAATGATCGTCTATGTTGACCAACCGGTAATGTGGCTTTTTGGGCGCCAGCACAAAGCGTGAGGCGGCTGCGCCCAGACGCGGAATCCAAATCAGGTAGAAAACGAATGGGGCGGCATAGGTAAGCTGTTCTGTCGTCAGCAAGCCCCGTCCAATCGCCCGGATAACAACATAGAACACAACAAGTCCTGCGATTTCCCGGCAGAATCGGCGGAACAAGTAACGTACCGCGCTCCAAAGATCGGCATCAGAATTCCCATCGGGCTCTTCGTGCCATTTGCGGGTGAGAAACCCAAACAATTTCTCAGCAGCGTATCCGGCCACCAGAACTGCTAGGATCAACCCAAACAGGCCAAACACCCCGGTAGATCCGAATTTCGCTGAGAAATTGCTGAACGCCTCAACCTGGGCGCCGACGATATTTGGCAATGTGGTCAAAACCTGCGTCCAAGAGGTAACCATCTCGGCCCAGATTTCACTGATTTCGGTAAGCGGATCTTCATGGTTTTCGTTTGCTGCCGCCTGCTTTTCTGCAACCGCATCGAGCCGTTCCAGCAAAATGGCGCGAACCTGATCGTCGGACATACGTGCCACCAAGCCATCAACCTGATCGGGCGTCAGGTCCTCTGGAATTGTGACCGTAGACGACGCGGCCCCACTGTCTTGTGCGTGTACTGGTACCGCAAGAAGAATGGCGGAAATCAACGCCAGTAATAGGCGGAGTGGATGGTGCATGAATTTTCCCTCGAACACGAATTTTTGATCTTTTACGGGATCATAGGCGCGGAGGTGGAAATTTCCCAGCAATTTTCGGCTGTTCGGTGTCACCGATTAAGTCAGGGCCAAAAAAAAGGCCGAGCACTAAGCTCGGCCGTAGTCCAACAGGGAGGTATGAAGATGATGAGCGTTACAGCATCACCGCCTTCGAGTGCTCATTTAGGCATCAGTTTGATAACGATCAAGGCGTTTCAGTGTGATAGTCCGTCATGTCCGCTATGACGTTGACGCATAGCTATAGTTTCCCCATTTTCTTCAGGTGTTTACGCTGCGCGATGATCTCGTCCTGCACAAAATCGCGGAAGGCTGCCACGCGTTTGGAATGGCGTAACTCTTCGGGGTAGGCGAGATAAACAGGAACGTCAGCCGTTTCGATGTCTGAAAGTACCGGCAGCAGATGCGGGAAATCATGCGTGACATAATCGGGCAGCAAGCCAATTCCCAGATTGTGCAGTACGCCCTGCAAGACACCGAAATAGTTGTTCACTGTCAGCAACGACGCCGGGTTATAGGTCATCAGATGCCGTACCATTGCCGCACTGGCCCCTACTTGGGGGGCTGAGGGGGTCTGACAGATAAGTCGATGGCTCGAGATTTCTTCGAGGGAGGCAGGTTGACCGCTTTCCTTTAGATATTCCGGGGTAGCATAAAGCAGCATCTGTACTGTCATCAGGCGCTTGCGCACCAGATCAGCCTGGCTAGGCTCTTTCATACGGATGGCGACATCGGCCTCGCGCATTGGCAGGTCAAGAACGCGTTCCTCAAGCATGAGGTCGATATTTAGGTCCGGGTATTGTTCATACAGCTTTGGCAACCTCGGAGCGAGCCATAGGGTCCCAAAGCCAAATGTGGTTGTGACCCGCAGCACACCAAAGACTTCTTCTTCGCTGTCTCGTATGCGCGCCGCTGCCGCGTCCAGTCGCTTGGACATTGCCGAGGTGGCGTCGAACAGCAGCTCACCCTGTTCGGTCAGAATTAGACCGCGGGCGTGACGATGGAACAACGTCGAATCAAGTGACTCTTCCAATGCCCGAATTTGTCTGCTGACTGCCGATTGAGATAGGTTCAGCTTATCGCCTGCATGTGTCAGGCTGCCCGCATCTGCAACCGCGTGAAATATCCTAAGCTTGTCCCAATCCATCGCCGCAACTTTCGTTATCCTGCCGAACGCCTATATGAAATAGGTGACAACTTCCACATTCAAACGGCGAAATCCTTGCGTTTCAGAGGATAAGCTCTAGGCAGGTCAGTTATTATGACCTAATATGGAAGCAGATGAAGCACACTGATCTGACGAGGGGAGGCGTTTGATGAGTAAGCCACAAACTTCTTTGAACGACCGTTTCGACTTAAGCAAAAACACGGTTCTATTGAACGGCACTCAGGCGCTTGTGCGCCTTATGCTGATGCAAAAGGCGCGCGACACGAAATCGGGTCTGAACACTGCGGGATTGGTGACGGGATACCGCGGATCGCCTCTTGGAGCGGTCGACCAGCAGATGATGCGCGCGCAGAAACAGCTGACAGAAAGCGATGTCACTTTTCAATACGGTCTGAACGAGGATCTTGCGGCAACCGCGCTTTGGGGCAGTCAGCAGGCCGGGTTAAGGGGAGACGGCAAGTTCGATGGCGTCTTTGGTCTGTGGTACGGAAAAGGACCTGGTGTAGATCGGTCAGGCGACGTGATGCGCCATGCCAATATGGCAGGGACGGCGGCACATGGTGGCGTTCTGATGGCCATGGGGGATGATCACACGGGCGAAAGCTCGACCGTGCTGCATCAGTCCGAGTGGTCGCTGGTTGATATGTACATGCCAGTGGTCAGCCCGGCCGGAGTACAGGAGATACTCGACTACGGCGTTTACGGATTCGCGCTCAGTCGGTTCGCCGGTGTCTGGGTCGGCCTCAAGACCATGAAGGACACGATCGAGGTGACCTCGGTCGTTGATGGCAACCCTGATCGCATGAAAGTCGTGGTGCCCGAGTTTGATATGCCCGAAGGAGGGCTGAACATCCGGCTTGGCGATACGCCTCATCTGCAGGAAGAGCGCATTATTGATTACAAGCGTTTTGCGGCTGAAACGTTTTCACGGACCAACCGGATGGACAAACGTGTCTGGGGCAAACCCGGCGCAAAGATAGGTCTGGTGGCCGCTGGCAAGAACTGGCTGGACCTTACCCACGCGCTTTCCTTGTTGAATATTGATGAGGCCGAGGCCGAGCGCCTTGGCATCACGACCTATAAGGTCGGACAGACGTTCCCACTGGACATGGCCGGATTTCACGACTGGGCAGAGGGTCTGGACCTGATCGTAATCGTTGAAGAAAAACGCAAGCTAATCGAGGTTCAGGTCAAAGAAGCGATCTTTGACGACCGCCGTGGTCGACGAGTCTATGGCTGGTACAAGGGCGGTGCTGGGACGCTGCACCGGGAAGAGCTGTTTCCCACCCGCGGTGCCCTTGATCCGAACATGATCGCTGAAAAACTGGGCGGTATTCTGATTGAAGAAGGCCGCGATACCGACGGGGTCCGCGCAGGTTTGACCAAGCTGACCGAAGCGCGCCGGGCGGACAATGCCGAGGAAATAGCCTCGCGCCTTCCGTATTTCTGTTCTGGATGCCCGCATAACAGTTCGACCAAGGTACCAGACGGAAGCCGGGCCTATGCAGGCATCGGATGCCATTACATGGTTCAGTGGATGGATCGAAGCACATTTGGCTTTACTCAGATGGGTGGCGAAGGGGCAAACTGGATCGGGGAAGAGCCGTTCTCGACCACCAATCATGTGTTCCAGAACCTCGGAGACGGCACCTATAACCATTCCGGTGTTCAGGCGATCCGGGCAGCTTTGTCGGCGGGTACGAACATCACCTTCAAGATTCTGTTCAACGATGCAGTCGCAATGACGGGCGGGCAGGGCAATGAGGGTGATCTGACCGCCGAAAGGATCGCGGCCGAGGTCAAGGCTATGGGCGTCACACATGTCGCGCTGGTCTATGACGAAAAAGAAGATGTAAACTTCAAAGCCTTACCCGCAGGGGTAGAGAGCTTTGAGCGTGCCGAACTGATGACTGTGCAAGAGAAATTCCGCACCTATGAGGGCGTCTCGGTCATCGTCTATGTCCAGACCTGTGCCGCTGAGAAACGCCGTCGCCGTAAACGCGGAACCTTTCCCGACCCGGACAAAAGGGTCTTTATCAATACGGATGTCTGTGAGGGCTGCGGTGACTGCGGCATCCAATCGAACTGTGTTTCGATTGTTCCCAAGGAAACCGAACTTGGCCGGAAGCGCGCGATTGACCAATCGAGCTGTAACAAGGATTTTTCGTGTCTGAGTGGGTTCTGCCCCTCCTTTGTAACGCTGGAAGGCGCGAAGATTCGCAAAGAAGCGACGACTGAACTTGATCTGCCCGATCTTCCGATGCCCGAGCTGCCTGAAATCATGGGCACACATAATGTTGTCATCACCGGCATCGGTGGGACCGGAGTTGTCACGCTCGGGGCGATTCTGGCACAGGCGGCCCAGATTGACGGCAAAGGCGCCGGAATGATGGAGATGGCAGGCTTGGCTCAGAAAGGCGGTGCGGTTCATATTCATTGCCGTATTGCCAACCGGCCAGGTGATATCAGTGCAATACGTGTGGCAACGGGTGAAGCCGACACATTGATCGGTGGTGATTTGGTTGTGTCCGCCGGGGCCAAAACACTTGGCCTGACACGCTTGGGTCAGACCGGAGCGGTGGTCAACAGCCACGAAACCGTTACCGGTGATTTCACGCGCGACACTAAGTTTAGGATTCCTGGTGAGAGGCTGGAACTGGCACTGCAAGCACGATTGAAAGAAGATGTTTCCCTGTTTGATGCCACTGAGCTTGCGCGCGCAGTGATGGGAGATTCAATCTATTCGAACATGATGGTTTTTGGGGCAGCATGGCAGCGCGGGCTGATACCCGTCAGCCTCGATGCGGTGATTGCAGCCATTGATCTGAACGGAACGGCGGTAGAACGCAACAAAAGAGCCTTTGAGATCGGTCGTTGGGCGGTTTTACACCCGGAAAAAGTCGATGAGATTCTACGACCAAGTGTTTCCGACCTCCCGAAATCACCAGAGCAGGTCATCGCGTTCCGCGCCGATCATCTAACCCAGTATCAAAGCGCTCGTCTGGCGAAACGCTACCGCAAAATCGTTGACTCGTTTGAGGATGCAGAAATTCGTGATGCTGTCGCAAAAGGGTATCATAAGCTGTTGTCTTACAAGGACGAATACGAAGTGGCCCGGTTGTTACTGTCCAGTCGGGAGAAAGCCGCCGCCGAATTTGATGGCGAATTCAAAATGACTTTCCACCTTGCCCCACCGCTGCTTGGTGGCAAAGGACCAGATGGCCGACCCCGCAAACGGAGTTTCGGCGAATGGATGCTGAAGCCGCTGAAATTCATGTCTCGGCTAAAAGTTCTTCGAGGTACTCCGCTGGACATCTTTGGTTATAGTGTCGAACGTCGAATGGAGCGCGCGCTGATCAAGCAATATGAGCGTGATCTCAAAGAGATCACTCCGCTGATTTCCATCCAAACAAAGGATGCCGTAATTTCGCTCGCTAAGTTGCCTTTGGATATCAAAGGTTTTGGACCCGTCCTTAAGGCGAATGAGGCGAGCGCCGCCAAACGCAGAGAGGAATTGTTGACCACGATACGGAACGGAGGACCTGAATTACAGGCCGCCGCCGAGTAATTCGTCACAACCGTGTCACGACAGCTAGGCAAAATTGTTACTTGCATTTAAAATGCAGGTACAAAACCGGAGATTTCCATGCCCTCGCGACGCCATGTTGCACGTGACATTTCTTATGCCTATTCCGCCGAAACCAAAAGCGGACGGATGGTCATCAAGCTTATGGAAAACACCACAGGCCGCCTGCGCCTTATCAGGCGTGCTGATGGGTACGAAAAAGACGTGGCCAACGGGCGAGATTTCTGGTCGGTCATGGTTGAGAGATACGGTTTGTCTCTGGATGTGGTTGGCGGGTCATTGTCTAATATTCCCCGTGATGGCCCTCTGATTCTGATTGCCAATCATCCATATGGAATTCTGGATGGGTTGATGATGGGGCACATGTTGTCCAGTACGCGTGGGGATTTTCGCATTCTGGCTAACCATGTGTTTCGTAAGGCAGAGGATCTGAATCGGGTCGTTCTGCCGATTTCATTCGACGATACAAAAGCTGCGATGAAGCAGAACCTCGAGACCCGCAAGAAAGCTTTGAACTATCTGGGCGAGGGCGGCGCGATTGGCATATTTCCCGGCGGTACTGTCAGCACAGGGGCAAAGCCTTTCTCGTACCCGATGGACCCGGGCTGGCGTGGCTTCACGGCGCGGATGGTTGCCAAATCAGACGCGACAGTTGTGCCGGTCTTTTTTGACGGTCATACCTCACGCCTGTTTCAGATCGCCAGCCATCTGCACAATACATTGCGCATGGGATTGCTGATCAAGGAATTCAAAAAACGCGTTGATACCCCGGTCCAGGTGGTGATCGGAGAGCCCATCGGCCGCGACGTTCTGGACCCGTTGGCCAAGGATACGCGCA
Organism: Ruegeria sp. CDSA241; assembly: GCF_059611265.1. Classification (NCBI taxonomy): domain Bacteria; kingdom Pseudomonadati; phylum Pseudomonadota; class Alphaproteobacteria; order Rhodobacterales; family Roseobacteraceae; genus Ruegeria; species Ruegeria sp. CDSA241. The sequence continues at coordinate 137,651 of NZ_JBXWPF010000002.1, read as the reverse complement.
AGATGATGGATTTCTTGCGCAAAGCAACGTATGAGCTGTCTCCAAAGCCACTAAAGTCTTATGACTATGGCTATGAATTTGAGGAACGGCATCGCGCCTAAAGGGGCAAATGGCAGTAGGCATTTTTGATTCTGGTTTGGGCGGTCTGACCGTTCTGAACGCCGCGCAGAAACGTCTTCCCGACGTTGATTTCCTGTATTACGCGGACAGCGCACATGCGCCTTACGGGGTGCGTGATGTGGAGAATATCTATGAGCTGACCCGGGGTGCGGTGAACGACCTCTGGAACCGGGGATGTGATCTGGTGATTCTGGCCTGCAATACGGCCAGCGCTGCTGCTTTGCGGCGGATGCAGGAAGAGGGCGTGCCTCAAGGCAAGCGCGTCTTGGGCGTTTTTGTTCCATTGATCGAAGCGCTGACTGAGCGGCAATGGGGTGACAACAGCCCGCCGCGTGAAGTCGCGGTCAAACACGTCGCTTTGTTTGCGACCCCGGCCACCGTATCCAGTCGCGCGTTTCAACGCGAGTTGGCCTTTCGTGCGATTGGCGTAGATGTTGAGGCGCAGGCCTGCGGTGGGGTCGTTGATGCCATCGAGGAAGGCGACATGATCCTGGCCGAAGCGCTGGTTCGAAGCCATGTGGACGCCCTGAAACGCAAGATGCCAGAGCCTCAGGCCGCAATTCTGGGCTGTACGCACTATCCCTTAATGGCTGAGGCGTTTCAGAAGGCCTTGGGACCCGACGTTGAGGTGTTCAGCCAGGGTGATCTGGTTGCCGAAAGTCTGGCAGACTATTTGCAGCGGCATCCGAATATGCAGGGTGCGGCGAAGGGCGGTTATCTGACCACTGGTAAGCCAGGTGTTGTCAGTGATCGCGCCACCCAGTTCCTCCGACGACAAATAACTTTCGAGGCTGTCTGACTTTGGTCAAAGACGCGGCCTGAAAGAATCCGTAATCCCATGACCGTCACAGTGGCGGGCATGAACAGTGGCATACAGTTTCAAGAGGTCCAAGATGACCCACAAAATCGCAATTCTGGGCGCTTCGGGTTATACCGGCGCTGAACTGGTTCGGTTGATCGACGAGCATCCGAATATGGAAATCGCTGCACTTTCTGCCGAGCGGAAAGCCGGACAGTCGATGGCGCAGGTATTTCCACATTTGCGGCACCTGAAGTTACCGGTTCTTTGCAAAATTTCAGAAATCGACTTTTCAGGGATCGACCTGTGCTTTTGCGCGCTGCCACATAAAACCAGCCAGGAAGTTATCCGCGACCTGCCGAAGGACCTTAAAATCATCGACCTGTCCGCCGATTTCAGGCTACGCGACCCTGAGGAATATGAAAAATGGTATGGCAACCCTCATGCGGCTTTGGAGCAGCAGGAGGAGGCCGTTTACGGCCTGACCGAGTTTTATCGCGATCAAATTCGCACGGCCCGCTTGGTTGCCGGAACAGGCTGCAACGCCGCCACCGGACAATATGTTTTGCGCCCTTTGATTTCGGCCGGCGTCATTGATCTGGATGACATCATTCTGGACCTCAAATGCGCGGTGTCTGGTGCCGGGCGGTCGCTGAAAGAAAACCTGCTGCATGCCGAACTTAGCGAAGGGTATAACGCATATGCTGTTGGCGGTACGCATCGGCATTTGGGGGAATTCGATCAAGAATTTTCTGCCCTTGCAGGGCGCCCGGTCCATGTTCAGTTCACTCCGCATCTGGTTCCGGCAAACCGGGGTATCCTAGCGACTACATATGTCAAAGGTGACCCCACGAGCGTTTATGAAGCGCTTGTGAAAACCTATGAAAGCGAACCATTTATCCAGATGCTGCCATTTGGCGAAACACCCTCGACCCACCATGTGCGCGGCTCAAATTTCTGCCATATCGGCGTGGCCAGCGACCGGATCGAGAGGCGCGCCATTGTGATCGGAGCACTGGATAACCTGACAAAAGGTAGCAGCGGCCAAGCCTTGCAGAACGCTAACCTGATGTTAGGTGAAGCTGAAACTGCGGGTCTGATGATGGCCCCACTTTTCCCATGAGGAACAAATGAAAACGCTCAAGAAACGTCGTCGCGTTCAGATCATCCTTCTGTCAATCGTTGCTTTGGCAGTGTCTACGGCGTTGATCGGATACGCTATGCAGGACGGCATCAATTTCTTCCGCTCACCCAGTGAAGTAATGGCAGAGCCACCAAAACCGACTGAAATATTCCGGATCGGTGGTCTTGTCGAAGAGGGTTCGATCGTGCGGGGGCAAGGGGAAACCGTGCGTTTCGTGGTGACGGACGGTGGCGAAAGTGTGCCGGTCACGTTTACTGGGGTTTTGCCTGATTTGTTCTCGGAAAACCAGGGTATGATTGGTACCGGAAGCTACGTAAACGGAGTCTTTGAAGCCTCAGAAATTCTTGCGAAACACGATGAGACCTATATGCCAAAAGAGGTTGTGGACGCGTTGAAAGAACAAGGTATTTACAAGGAGGCCGGCGAGAGCTGAGCCATAGGCTTTGAGATCGGAATTCGGGCGTTGCGTGGATCGACATGCAGCGCCCTTTCTATTTTAGCTGTATTAACAGAATTGTCCGAGCGTCTGTCTGTCCCAAGTTGGAGAACAGTACATGCAGACGGTTCGGCAGATCGCGGAACAGATAGTTACGCGTGAAGGTGGTTTTGTCGATGACCCCGACGATCCGGGTGGAGCGACAAAATTCGGCGTAACAATCCATACCATGCGCAGATTGCAACTGGACCTGACGCAGGACGGGATGGTTGATGTATCCGATGTAAGGCGGCTGAGCCGGTCGCAGGCCGTTGAAATCTTTATCCGCCACTATTTCTCAAAACCGCGATTACACCTACTGCCTAACATTCTGCAGCCATCTGTTTTCGACATGTACGTGAATTCAGGCGTTCAAGCTGTTAAAATTATGCAATATTTGCTGCGTGAAATGGGGTATCATGTCGTCGTAGATGGCGTTGTGGGCCCGCAGACGGCGCAGGCTTGCAGTGCTGCGTCTGAACCGGACCCTGTCGCGCTGCGGGATGCTTATGGCGTTGCCAGGAGAAACTATTATTTCCGGATAGCGGAACGGCGTCCAGCCTCTCGCAAATATGCTCGGTCCCGGTCTGGGGCAAAAGGTGGCTGGATACGACGCGCCGAGGAATTCCTGTCACCGACCTATCATCTTAGCGACGCAGAGTTTCAAAGGAGGGTTTCTGAATGGGGCTGATCTCGGGAATATTTGCGTTCTTGTTTGGCGAGGGTCGGAATGTCGTGCGTGAAACAACCGAAGTCTTTCGTGAAAATGCTGAGCAGGGCGCTAAACGCGACCTGACGCGACAACAGGGAGTACTGGAACAGTATAGGGCTGAGTTCGAGCGGGTTCAAAAAAGTGCATTTGACCGTTTTATGGATGGGCTCAACCGGCTGCCGCGCCCCGCCATGGCCTTGGGAACATTGGGGCTGTTTATCGCCGCTATGGTCGATCCGCTTTGGTTTGCCGCTCGGATGCAGGGGATTGCGTTGGTACCTGAGCCCTTGTGGTGGTTGTTGGGCGTGGTCGTCTCGTTCTATTTCGGCGCAAGACACCAGACCAAAGTGCAAGATCTGCAGCGTGAAATTTCGGCAACGATGACACGTACTCCGAAAGTTATGGAAAACATCGAAACACTGGCAGAGATGCGGGAACCTTTGATTGGGGTCGCTGATACTGGGACAGATGCAGGCTTGGCCGATGAGGTCCTAAAACCCGATTTCAACCCTGCGCTCGAGGATTGGCGGCGGGGTCGGTCCGCCTGACCCGCGACACTATGTGCGTCCGGCAGAGGCGAAAGTGATTGGTGATTGTCCCTCAACAGGAATATATGCGGGACCATGATTACAGAACTTGGTCACTTCGCGCTGATACTCGCCTTTCTCGTCGCCATCGTTCAGACGGTCATTCCGCTGATAGGGGCGGCGAAACGGTGGACTGGCTGGATGTCCTTTGCAGAAACCGCCGCTATTGCACAGTTTCTGTTAGTCGCCTTCTCTTTCGCGGCGTTGGTCTGGGCCTTTACCACCTCTGATTTCTCATTGCGGATAGTGGTTGAAAACAGCCATTCCGCCAAACCGATGCTGTATAAAATCAGCGGCACGTGGGGCAACCACGAAGGGTCAATGTTACTGTGGGTCCTGATCGTCGCAGTTTTCGGGGCCATGGCCGCTTTTTTTGGCGCAGGGTTACCTCCGACTCTCAAAGCGCGCGTGCTGGCGGTTCAGGCGGCCGTAGGGGTGGCGTTTTACGCTTTTATCCTGCTCACCTCGAACCCATTTGACCGTCTGATTATCGCCCCGTTCGATGGGCGGGATCTCAACCCATTATTGCAAGATCCAGGTTTGGCATTCCACCCGCCGTTTCTGTATCTGGGCTATGTCGGCCTGAGCATGGCATTCAGCTTTGCAGTGGCCGCGCTGATCGAAGGGCGCGTGGATGCCTCTTGGGGGAGGTGGGTGCGTCCCTGGACGCTGGCCGCATGGATTTTTCTGACTATTGGGATCGCGCTTGGATCCTGGTGGGCCTATTACGAGCTGGGCTGGGGCGGGTTCTGGTTCTGGGATCCGGTCGAAAACGCTTCTTTCATGCCGTGGCTATTGGCGGCAGCCCTGTTACATTCTGCTATCGTGGTCGAAAAGCGTGAAGCGCTGAAGAGCTGGACCATCCTTCTGGCGATTATCGCCTTTGGCTTTTCGCTGATCGGGACGTTCATTGTGCGATCGGGGCTTTTGACTTCGGTACATGCCTTTGCCAATGATCCTGAACGCGGCGTGTTTATCCTGATCATTCTTGTGGTCTTCATTGGCGGTGCGTTGACACTCTATGCGGCACGCGCGCAAGCGATGGAGGCCAAGGGCGTGTTTGGTATGGTCAGCCGCGAAAGCGCCCTGGTGCTGAACAACATTCTATTGGCGGTCAGCTGTTTCGTTGTGTTCTTCGGAACCTTGTGGCCGATGGTGGCCGAGATGGCATTTGATCGCAAACTCTCGGTCGGCGCGCCGTTCTTTAATGCGGCGTTCACACCGTTCATGGTTGCGCTGGGGATTGTATTACCGCTTGGTGCAATGCTTCCGTGGAAACGTGGAAAGCTTGGCAAGGCGGCGCATTCGTTGCGGTTCGCATTCCTTCTGGCGGTTGCGCTTGGCTTGCTCGTTTGGGTCATGCAGACCGGTCGCAGCGCATTGGGACCCGTGGGGCTGTTTCTGGGGGCCTGGATCACATTTGGCGCTATTGTGGACCTTTGGAGCCGTACTGGAAGAAAAAACAACCTGCAGCGTCTGTTCAGACTACCCGGTGCCGATTGGGGCAAGGCTGCAGCCCATACCGGACTGGGGGTTACGATCTTTGCCATCGCCGGGCTGACCGCATGGGAGGTCGAGGATATCCGCGTTGCGCAGACGGGGCAGCCTTTCGAGGTTGGCCAGTTCACCCTGACACTTGAACAGGTTCGGAATGTCGAGGGGCCCAACTATTTCTCAACCACAGCCGATGTTAAGGTCGAACAGGCCGGTCGAACAATCGCAACACTGCATCCGGAAAAACGCGACTACCCAGTTTCAAGGATGCCAACAACTGAAGCTGCGATTGACTATCGGTTTCTCAGGGATCTTTACGTCGTCATTGGAGATCAGCAGACAAATGGTGGCTGGGTCGTGCGGACTTATATCAAGCCTTTAGCGAATTGGATTTGGGGCGGGTGCCTACTGATGGCGCTCGGTGGCGTTCTTAGCCTGTGCGACAGGCGTTTTCGCGTTGCGGCAGGCGCGCGCAAGACGCCGACGCAGGGGGTTCCGGCGGAATGAAACGGTTTCTACTGATACTGCTTTTATTGGCAACGCCAAGCATGGCTGTCCAACCTGACGAGGTGCTTGATGATCCGATCCTGGAACAGAGGGCGCGGGATCTGAGTTCCGGCTTGCGCTGTCTGGTTTGCCGCAACGAAAGCATAGACGAAAGCAATGCAGGATTGGCCCGTGACTTGCGCCTGTTATTGCGCGAACGCCTGGTGGCCGGCGATACAGATGGACAGGCGATTGACTTTATCGTTGATCGCTACGGCGAATATGTTTTGCTAAGGCCAACAACGTCAGGATCGAACATCCTTTTGTGGCTGGCCGGTCCGATCATGCTTTTGATCGCTGTGGCGACTGGTTTCAGCTTTTTACGCAAAAGATCGGCGGAACAGGACCGAAGGGAAGGTGACGGCCTCCTTAGCGACGCCGAGAAAGAACGATTACGCGAAATCCTCAAAGATTGACCTTCGGTTCACCTTTTCCTTCATTGGAAATTGAGGCAGGGTCGCAGGCGCAGCGAACCTTGGAGGGGTGGATGGAATACGAAGCGATCCTGTTGGACATTGCGGATGATCTGGCAGTGGTAACTCTGAACCGCCCAGAGAAGTTGAACGCAATGACCGCTCAGTTGCGGGCCGAAGTCACGCACGCGATGAAACACGCTGCCACCCATGCCCGCGCGATTGTTTTGACCGGTAAGGGAAACGCTTTTTGCTCGGGTCAGGATTTAGGTGATGCCTCAAGCACCGGGAAGATTGATCTTGAGCGCACGCTGCGCGACGAATACGAGCCCATGCTTGAAGCAATCTATAATTGCCCGGTTCCAACAATCGCCGCAGTAAATGGCGCTGCTGCGGGGGCAGGGGCCAATCTGGCGCTATGCGCGGATATCGTAATCGCGACGGAGAGTGCTTATTTCCTGCAGGCTTTTGCCCGTATCGGCCTGTTGCCCGACGCTGGAGGCACCTGGTTTATGCCGCGCCAGATGGGGTTCGCCAAAGCCATGGGCGCTGCTCTTTTTGCCGATAAGATCAGTGCTCGACAGGCCGACGACTGGGGCCTGATCTGGGAAGCCGTTCCCGACGCGGAGTTCGAAGCGCATTGGCGCAAGCGGGCCATGTATCTGGCCAAAGGTCCAACCTCAGGGTTTGGCGCCATCAAAAAGGCTATTCGCGGCACCTATGAAAACACTCTGCCGCAACAGCTCGAGGCAGAGGCGCATCTGCAAGGTGAATGTGGCCGCAGCCGAGACTTTTCCGAAGGCGTCGTTGCCTTCATGCAAAAACGCCCCCCGAAATTCGAAGGGCGTTGAGGTTGTCAGGCGCGGCGGCGTTTACGCACGCGCCGTTCCGGAAGGGCGGACTCGCCAGTCCCGTCAGTTGCGGATGAGAACGGGCCCAGCGCGTCTGTGATCTGATCAAGGGTTGGGCGTATACCGGACGGGGCACCGTCAAGCGCAGCTCTCATGTGCCGCAGATGCTCGGGCATTGTGCCGCAACATCCGCCGATAATGCTTGCGCCAGCCTCTCGCGCCATGGTCGCATAATGGCCCATCAGTTCCGGCGTGCCGTCATAATGAATATGTCCATCCACATATTTCGGAATACCGGCATTGCCTTTTGATATCAGCGGCCGTTCCGTACCTTGTGCGACAAATCCAAGGACAGTGCGCAGAATATCAGACGCGCCAGTCCCGCAATTTGCGCCAAAGGCAACCGGCGGGTTAGGGAGCGTTTCAACCAACTGAGCAAAGTCGGCGGATGTGACACCCATCATTGTGCGGCCAGCCGTGTCAAAGCTCATCGTGCCACACCAAGGCATATCGACCAGCGCAAAGGCTTCTGCCGCGGCCCTGAACTCTTCTGGGGCGCTGATGGTTTCGACCCAAAGAACATCGACACCGCCGTCCTTCAATGCCTGCGCCTGTTCGTGGAACATTTCCACGGCATCGGCATGGGACAGGGCGCCAACAGGCTGCATGATCTCGCCGGTTGGTCCGACCGATCCCGCGACGATAACCGGACGGTTGGCTTTGTCAGCAACCTCACGGCCAAGTTCTGCGCCTGCGCGGTTCAGTTCAGCGACCCGGTTCTGAGCCTCGTGCAGTTTGAGACGCGCAGATGTCCCGCCGAATGTGTTGGTCAGGAAAAGGTCGCTGCCTGCGTCCACCGAACCCTGATACAGCGCGCGGATTTTATCCGGTGCATCGACGTTCCAAAGCTCGGGCGCGTCGCCCGACTGCAGGCCCATGTTGAATAGGTTTGTACCTGTTGCTCCATCCGCCAAAAGAGTCGTGTTGGAGTCCAGAAGTTTGCTGAGCGCATTTGTCATAAGAATATTCCGAAACTGGCGAGCCGCGCTAAAATGCGAGACGCCCCGTGTCTCATGACCGGGGCGTCAAATCAAATTCATAAATCTCATGAAGATCATGAATATTGCGGGGAGACCTTAGTTGGTTTCGTTGAGAACCTGTGCTTTGGCCTCGACCAGAAACTCGGCCATTTTTGCACGGATATCGTCATCCGAAGACAGATCCCCGAGATCGCCGGAAACTTTGCGCACGACATCCTCGTGCCCGGTTTCTTCCAGGTCTGAAATCACAACGGATTTTGCGTATTCATCGGCTTCATTACCGGTTTTGCCCAGTTTTTCGGCCGCCCAAAGGCCAAGCAGTTTGTTGCAACGCGCCTGTGCTTTGAACTGCATTTCTTCATCATGGGCGAATTTAGCTTCGAATGCGTTTTCGCGCTCGTCAAACGTAGTCATCAGTTGGACCCCTTGGGTTGGTAGTTCTTTCCTTAATGATATGACGATACGACGATCCGGGTGCAAGGTATTTGCGCTGCGTCAAAGCCTCTCGGTCCTCGGAACTTGCGGGAAGGTGGGGGTTGGACTAAGAGAGCGCCAAGGCGAAGGAACTTTTTCCCTCGCGACAGTCTGGAAAGGTCGCTTATGGCGCGTCGCAAGAAAATTTACGAAGGTAAGGCCAAGATTTTGTATGAAGGCCCTGAACCGGGTACAATCGTGCAGTATTTCAAGGATGACGCCACTGCCTTCAACGCTGAAAAGAAGGACGTGATCGACGGGAAAGGTGTGCTGAACAACCGCCTGAGCGAATACTTTATGAACGGGTTGAATCAAATCGGTGTGCCGACCCATTTCATCCGTCGCCTGAACATGCGCGAACAGTTGGTCCGCAACTGCGAAATCGTACCGCTTGAAGTTATTGTTCGCAATTTCGCGGCTGGCACGATGTCCAAACGCCTTGGCATTGCCGAGGGGACACAGCTGCCGCGCCCGATAGTGGAATACTGCTACAAGGACGACGCGTTGGGTGATCCCCTTGTCACCGAAGAACATATCGCCGCCTTTGGCTGGGCCAGCCAGCAGGACATGGAAGACATTCTTAGCCTCGCATTGCGGGTGAATGATTTCATGAGCGGTGTGATGCTGGCGGTTGGCATTCGTCTGGTCGATTTCAAAATTGAAATCGGTCGCGTCTATGAAGGTGACTTCCAGCGCCTGATCATAGCGGATGAAATCAGCCCAGACAGCTGCCGTCTTTGGGATATCGAAACCGGCCAGAAGCTAGACAAGGACGTATTCCGCCGCGACCTGGGCAGCCTGACCGACGCCTACTCGGAAGTTGCGCGTCGCCTAGGCGTTCTGCCGAAAAGCAATGTGTCCAAACCGACCCTGATCAACTGATCGAAAGCCGAAGAACAACGCAAAAACGCCGCCGATATTGGGCGGCGTTTTTATTTGAGATCGGGTATTTGACAGGGCCGCAGCTTGTCCGGCATTGTTTGTTGAACAAGCGTAATCGGGTGAATAAAAATGGCCGAGCTATTTGATCAGGCAGTATTTTTAAAGTTCCTCGCTGCGCTGCTGGCGATTTTCAACCCGCTATACGGCATCCCGATTTTCCTCAGCATGACCGAGGGGTATAGCCCGCGAGAACGTAAACGCGTTGCAATGGTTGTGACAGCCACGGTTGTGATTGTATCACTGATTTCGGTACTGATCGGCGAAGAAATTCTGGCGCTTTTCGGTATCGACATTCCGTCTTTTCGCATCGCTGGTGGGTTGATCATTCTTGGGGTTGGTATGTCGATGCTGAACGCGTCCGACCGGTCAGAAAGCGATCAGAAAGCCGTTAAAGATGGCGCGCAGAAGAAGAACATTGCGGTTGTTCCCCTGGCTATCCCGTTAACGATTGGGCCCGGCACTATCGCGACAACCATTGTGTTCGCGCATAGTTTGCCCGACGGCGCCGAGGTAGTAACTTTGGGGGCGGCCGTTTTGATTGCCTGCGCTATTGTCGGGCTGGGATTGTTATTCGCTGACCCTATTTCCAGGTTCTTTGGGCCGACAATGATCAATGTGATCACCCGTGTTATGGCCATCATTTTGGTTGCCGTAGCGGTTGAAATGGTTCTGACAGGGACCTTCAACGCAATAGATACGCATTATCCCGCGCTAAAGGGTTCCGAGTAGGTGCTGACAAGGGTTGTCGAACGCCGACAGTCGCGCTATCCCCGCGCACAACGGAACGGGCCTCAAATACCGGCCCTCAGCTGGAGTTGCAGTAAATGAAAGCACGTGTGCATGTGATGCTGAAAACCGGGGTACTTGACCCTCAGGGTGAAGCGGTGCGCCACGCATTGGGTGCCATGGGTTTTGATCAGGTCGAAGGCGTCCGTCAGGGCAAGGTGATTGATCTTGAACTCGCCGAGGGTGCGACGGAATCGGACGTCACCGAGATGTGCGAAAAACTGCTGGCTAACACGGTCATCGAACGCTACGAGATCGAACTGGTCTGAACCGCTTGCAGGAGGGCTAGCCATGCGCGCAGCTGTCATCGTTTTCCCCGGTTCCAACTGTGATCGGGATCTTGCCGTTGCCTTTGAACAGGCCGGATTTCAGGTAGACATGGTCTGGCATAAAGATGCTGCTCTGCCCAAGGGCGTGGACATTGTTGGTGTCCCCGGCGGGTTTTCTTATGGAGACTACCTGCGTTGCGGAGCGATTGCCGCACAATCCCCGATCTGCAAGGCCGTGGTCGACCACACCGAGCGTGGCGGATACGCCGTTGGTATCTGTAACGGGTTTCAGATCCTGACCGAGACCGGAATTCTGCCCGGAGCTCTGCTGCGCAATGCGAACCTGAAATATATCTGTCGTACCGTAGGCCTGAAGGTCGCAACCAGCGACAGTGCCTTTACCCAAGGCTATAGCGCTGGCGAAGTGATCGGCATTCCGATTGCGCATCATGATGGAAACTATTTCGCGGATGAGGCTACATTGTCCACGCTCAGGGATCACGACCGGATCGCATTCACCTATACCGAGAATCCGAACGGCTCGGTTGGCGACATTGCGGGCATTCTGTCTGAAAACCGCCGTGTTCTTGGTATGATGCCGCATCCCGAACGAGCGGCAGACGAAGGGCATGGTGGCACCGATGGAACGGCATTGTTTCGCGCATTGTCGGGCATCGTCGCACCTGCGTGACTTGAGCTTGCATCTTAGCCCGCGTAACTTTCGGGGATGAGTTCCGACACACGCTCTACCTGGTCTGCACTGTTCAAACCGCTCCGCGCTGCGCCTCTTGGCTGGCCTTTGCGCGCGGCTGTTCTGGTGCTTTTGTTGGTAACGGTTGCGACGATATGGATAACCAACAGTCTGCTGACGGATCGGTTTACTGAATCCACGCGAAACCGGGCCGAGCTGCGCCTTGCTCTGTATTCCGGGAACCTGCTGAGCGAGCTGCGCAGAAATGCGATTGTGCCGCAGCTGCTGGCACGGGATCCGACGCTGATCTCGGCGTTGCAATCCAGCGATTTTACACTGTCCACGCAGCGACTTATTTCTTTTGTCGAAGAGATAGGCGCCGCGTCATTGATGCTGTTGGATCGGGATGGCCGGTCTGTGGCCGCAACCGATCGCAATCGTTTGGGCGAGACGCACCGGAACGCGCCGTATTTTGTAGATTCCATTCGGTCAAACTCGACCATCTTCACCGTGATTGAAAAGGAATCCGGTGGTTACAGCTTTATCTATTCGCGCCGGATGGAGGCCTCGTCGGACATCCTTGGGGTCATAGTCGTCGAGGTTGATCTGCAAAAATTTGAGCGCGCCTGGGCAGGTATCTCCGATGCTGTTCTGGTCGCTGACAGTACGGGCACCATTATTCTGTCAACCGAACCGCAATGGCGCGGAGTAGAGGAGGGGGCTGCCATGCTGCGGCAGCCGCCGCAAAGTGCCATCCAGCGCGCTATCAGGGCCACGACCGATTGGACGGCTCTGCCCCCCGACGCCTATTTGCAGGGCGAGGCGGTGATCCGCATGGAGACACGCATTCCATTCCGCGGCTGGACGATGACCTCGTTCACGACCTACGCCTCGATCCGTGAGAAGGTAAACAGCGTTCTTGCATTGGAAATCATGGGTTTTGCGATTCTGTTGGCGCTTGCCTTCTATGCGCTCAGCCGTAGGGCCACGTTCAGAATGGCCTTGTTCCAGCGCGAGTCGGCAGAGCTTCGCGCATTGAACGCAAGGTTACAGCGGGAAATCGCTGAGAGGGAACGGGTTGAAAAGACGCTGGAAGTAGCCGAGCAGACGCTGGCCCAAAGCTCGAAACTCGCAGCCCTGGGCGAGATGTCTGCGGCCGTCAGCCACGAGCTGAATCAACCTTTGGCTGCAATGAAGACCTATCTTGCCGGCGCGCGTTTGCTGCTGCGACGGAACCGCCCCGAAGAGGCGCTGGCCAGCTTTGGCCGCATCGACGGTCTGATTGAACGAATGGGCGCAATAACACGCCAGCTCAAGTCCTATGCCCGCAAGGGTGCGGATGCGTTTTCACCAGTTAACCTTGGCGAAGCGCTCGCTTCGTCCCTCTCCATGATGGAGCCGCAACTGCGACAGAGGCACGTCAAGATTACGCAGATACTGCCGGAAGAAAGCGTACTAGTCATGGGCGACCGCATGCGGATCGAACAGGTGATGGTGAACCTCTTGCGTAATGCCTTGGACGCCACCAAGTCTGTATCGGAACCGGATGTTGAAATCATACTGGCCGCGGGTGACCAGGCGGTGCTGACTGTACGCGATAATGGCTATGGGATTGAAGACATCGAAAACCTGTTTGAGCCGTTCTATACGACCAAACAACCCGGCGATGGAGTCGGTCTGGGGCTTGCCATCTCATCCGGTATCGTGAACGACCATGGGGGACGGCTGACCGCGCGCAACAGCCAGCACGGTGGCGCGGTGTTTGAGATGCAACTGCCGATACTTGGAAGCGATGGCCTTGAGGCCGCTGAATAACGAGGAATGAATATGGCACAGGCCATGAAAATCGCCATTGTTGATGACGAACAGGACATGCGCCAGTCGATCAGCCAATGGCTGGCACTGTCGGGATATGACACTGAAACCTTTTCCAGCGCCGAGGATGCACTGAAAGTTCTGGGTCCGGATTATCCGGGTATCGTCATATCGGACATCAAGATGCCTGGTATGGACGGGATCCAGCTGTTGAAAAAGCTGATGGGCGCGGACAGCACCTTGCCGGTGATCATGATCACAGGCCACGGTGACGTGCCAATGGCGGTCGAGGCCATGCGCGTGGGTGCGTTTGATTTCCTCGAAAAGCCGTTTAACCCGGATCGGATGTCCGAACTGGCCAAACGTGCCAGCAATGCCCGCCGGTTGACGCTGGACAATCGGGCCCTGCGCCGCGAGCTGTCCGGTGGCACTCAGATCATGAACAAGCTCATCGGTGCCAGCCCCGTGATGGAGCGCCTGCGCGAGGATATTCTGGATCTGGGGCAGGCTGACGGTCATGTTCTAATCGACGGAGAAACCGGCACCGGGAAAACCCTGGTTGCACATGCGTTGCACGCTGTTGGCAGTCGCGCAGGCAAAAAATTTGTTCTGGTTTCGTGTGCTGCCCTCGAAGAAGAGGCCTTGGGAAAGCGTCTGTTCGGCCCGATGATGCCAGAAGACAGCCAGTTGCCCGCGATTGAGGAAGCCCGGGGTGGAACTCTGGTTCTGGAGGATGTCGAGGCGCTCAGCGATACGCTTCAGGCGAAACTGCTGAGTGTCATGAACGATCAGGGCACACCTGCCGAAACCCGCATCGTCGCCATTTCTAACCTGCAGGAAGCTGGGAAAACCAGCGAGGACGTTCTGCGCCCTGATCTGTTCTACAGGCTTGCAGCATTGCGGATCACAATGCCGCCGCTGCGTCAGCGCGGTGAAGACATTCTGACCCTGTTCACACGGCTGAGCGAGCAATTCGCTGAAGAATACGGCTGCGATGCACCTCAGGTCAGTGCGCAAGAGGCAGCTCAGCTTTTGCAAGCGCCGTGGCCCGGAAACGTACGGCAGCTGATAAACATCGCGGAACGTGCCGTGCTGCAATCCCGTCGCGGATCGGGGACGATCGCGTCTCTGTTGATGTCTGATCACGAAGAAATGCAGCCCGTGATGACGACCGAAGGCAAGCCGCTCAAGGAATATGTCGAGGCATTCGAGCGGATGCTGATCGACAATACCATGCGGCGACATAAGGGATCGATTGCCTCGGTTATGGATGAACTATGCCTGCCGCGTCGGACATTGAATGAGAAGATGGCCAAATATGGCCTGCAACGTTCCGATTACCTGTGACGGGCTTGAGGCGATGCCTTTGTGGCCCTTTGGGTGATACCAAGTAATGTTTTTAGCTGGATAACCAGATCCCGACCGGTGGTCGGGGTCTTCAATGCAGTTTGCCCATTGTCTTTTCCACAGGACTGCTTTTATTGTAACCAGACGGGCTGGGCGGATTTGGCGCCGAAAAGTCCCGATCTTTGAGATTCGCTGCTACGCCACTGGTGGAGACCAGGTCCCACACTGGCCAAGCAGACCGATTGTGCCCCTTAACGGGGTGATTGAACGCCTGAGCCCGCAGAAAAGCGGGCGAAAGGAATAAATGGGCAGGCAGCGGTTGTTCGCGCCTGTCGGAGAAGAACCGCGATGACGCGCGCGCAACGACTGAGTGTACGGGCAGGGGGCCATAGTGCCAGACCCTGCAGCGCGCCGTCTGAAATCGCCCTGACAAGACACCACCCCAAAAGCACCCATCCTCCTGGACGGGTTAGGACAACGCGTTTGGCGCGGTGCACTAAGGAAACATGGCTAAGAAAATGCTTATCGATGCCACCCACGCGGAAGAAACCCGCGTCGTGGTGGTTGACGGAAACAAGGTCGAGGAATTCGATTTTGAATCCGAAAACAAACGTCAGCTTGCTGGCAACATATATCTAGCAAAAGTTACACGGGTCGAACCCTCGCTGCAGGCAGCTTTTGTTGACTATGGCGGAAATCGCCACGGATTCCTGGCGTTCTCGGAAATTCATCCCGACTATTATCAGATTCCCGTCGCTGATCGCGAAGCTCTGATGGAAGAAGAGCGCGCCTATGCCGAGGCAATGCGTGCGCGTGATGAGGCTGAGGAAACCAAGCCCAAAAGACGCCGTTCGCGCTCGCGCGCCAAGGCTGCCGATATCAAATCGGATGATGCAGTGGAATCGGTCGAAGTCTCGTCCGAACCCACAGGCATGGAAACGATTGACCTGGATGAGAGCGATGAGGCCAATGATCCTTCTGTAGAAGAAGGAACATCTCCGGCCGATCATGTGGCAGAAACTCCTGTAGAAGAGCCGACGGACGAACCGGAGGCGGAAGAAGCAACCGCAGAAACTGAAGACGCGCCTGCGGAAGAAGTCGACCAATCAGATGCTAGCGCTGATCAGGACGGCACGGACAAAGAAGCCGAGGCGCAGGAAAGCACCGCGACTGAGACGGACGCGGATGACGCGACAAGCGCTGAAGCCAACGCCGAGGACGCCCCTGACGAGGCTGGCGAAGACGAAGAAGAAAACACCCGTACGGACGCCACTGCAAAAGACGAGACCATTGAGTCGGTTGCCGACGAAGATGACAGCGAAGACATCCGTCCACCGCGCAAACCGCGCGCGCGCCGGTACAAGATTCAAGAAGTCGTCAAAGTACGCCAGGTTCTGCTTGTGCAGGTCGTCAAGGAAGAGCGTGGCAACAAAGGTGCAGCTCTGACCACTTATTTGTCACTTGCTGGCCGATATTGTGTTTTGATGCCGAACACCGCGCGGGGCGGCGGCATCAGCCGTAAGATTACCAACGCGCCTGATCGCAAAAAGCTTAAGGAAATTGCGGCTGAGATTGACGTCCCGACAGGGGCGGGTCTTATCATTCGGACCGCCGGGGCGAAACGCACCAAATCCGAAATAAAGCGCGATTACGAATATCTGCAACGTATGTGGGAACAGATCCGCGAGCTGACGTTGAAATCCATCGCGCCTGCGAAGATCTATGAAGAAGGCGACCTGATCAAACGGTCGATCCGCGATCTCTATAATCGCGACATCGACGAGGTTCTGGTCGAAGGCGAAGGCGGATATCGCATCGCCAAGGACTTCATGAAAATGATCATGCCGTCGCACGCCAAGAATGTGCAGCGGTACGAAGACGCGCTGCCATTGTTCGCGCGCTATCAGGTGGAAAGCTATCTGGCGGGGATGTTCAACCCGACGGTACAGCTGAGATCGGGTGGCTATATCGTGATCGGTGTGACCGAAGCGCTTGTGGCGGTCGACGTGAACTCGGGTCGGGCAACCAAAGAAGGCTCGATCGAGGAAACGGCCCTGAAGACCAACCTTGAGGCCGCCGAAGAGGTAGCCCGCCAGTTGCGTCTGCGTGATTTGGCCGGCCTGATCGTCATCGATTTTATCGATATGGACGAGCGGAAGAACAACGCCGCTGTCGAAAAACGCCTGAAAGAAAAACTGAAAACAGACCGTGCGCGCATCCAGGTTGGTCGCATATCTGGTTTTGGTCTGATGGAAATGAGCCGACAGCGCCTGCGTCCCGGTATGTTGGAGGCAACGACACAGCCTTGTCCGGCCTGCCATGGCACCGGCCTGATCCGTTCGGATGACAACATGGCGCTGAGCATTCTGCGCCAGATCGAGGAAGAAGGCACGCGCCGTCGCTCACGCGAGGTGCTGGTGCGCTGCCCGGTCAGCATCGCCAACTTCCTGATGAACCAAAAGCGCGAGCATATCGCACAGATTGAAGCGCGCTATGGTCTGTCGGTTCGCATCGAAGGGGATGTGCATCTGGTAAGCCCTGATTTCTCGATGGAGAAGTTCAAGACCGCCAGCCGGATTGTTCCCGAAGCCAGTGCGCCGGTTGTATCGGTTGATGCCACGCTGATGGAAATGGTCGACGCCTCTGAAGAAGAGACCGTCGAAGAAGAAACGCCGCAGGCTGAAGATGAAACCAAACCCAAGCGCAAGCGCCGTCGGCGTCGTCGCAAGAAGGGCAATGGTGGTGCCGAGGGGCAGGATTCTAACGGGCAAGAGGCTGATGAAGATACAGCTGAAGCGTCCGAGGAAGCTGTGAAAGAACCTGCAACAGATGCCGTAGTAGCGGTGGAAGAGACGCAGGAAGAAGCGCCTGCCAAGCCTAAACGCCGCCGGGCTCCGCGTCGCAAGAAGAAGGACGCCGAAGATGCCGAGACGATAACCGAACAGGTCGTCGAAGCTGAACCAGAGGCCAAGGTCGAAGCTGAAACGGAAGCTCCGGCAGAAATCGAAACTGTCGAAGCCGAAGCAGCACCGAAACAGGAAACGGTTTCGGAAACTGCCGTGCCGACAGAAGAAACGCCGGAAGCGGCAGAGCCTGTTCAAGAGGTTGTTGCGGTTGAAGCCACTGAGGAACCAACAGTAGAAGTCACAGAGCCTGTGCTGGAAGTGGTTGCGGATGAACCGGAAACGCCATCGGAGCCTGCCAAGCCAAAACGGCGCGGTTGGTGGTCGTTGGGCCAGTAACTTGAAAAGGCGGGCCTCAGAGCCCGCCTTTTTATTTGACGGGTCTCAAACGGACTTCTGGATGGTGTAGACCTGATGCCCGTCAGATTCTTCCTGTGACAGCAAGCGATGTCCACTTTCCATGCAGAAATGTGGAACATCAATGACTGCAGCGGGATCATCCGCCAGCACTTTCAAGACCGCTCCCGCGGGCATTGACTTAAGCCGTTTACGGGCCTTCAGGACGGGCAGAGGGCA
This sequence comes from Ruegeria sp. CDSA241, assembly GCF_059611265.1. Lineage (NCBI taxonomy): Bacteria > Pseudomonadati > Pseudomonadota > Alphaproteobacteria > Rhodobacterales > Roseobacteraceae > Ruegeria > Ruegeria sp. CDSA241. Next base: position 119,667 of record NZ_JBXWPF010000002.1, on the reverse strand, counting down.
CAGCAGCCCCAACGCGTCCAGTGTCTCGGTTTGGTTTGACATGTACCTGAGATATTTCCACTTTCAGACGGTGTCCAGCGTGCAACCACGAGGATGTGACCGAATGGCCCCGTGACGCGGGCGACTTCATGACATATGTGCTGAAACATGTTCGGAATTGATATCATTGACGCAGGGCTGTTGCCCGCCATGTTCATCGCATTGCTCGGTGGGTTGATCAGCTTTTTATCGCCCTGCGTGCTGCCGATTGTGCCGCCCTATCTCGCCTATATGAGCGGCGTCACGATCAACGAGATGCAGGATGAGGTCCGCGCGCGCAGAAAAGCGACACTTTCGGCGCTGTTCTTTGTCATGGGGCTGTCCACGGTGTTTCTGTTGCTTGGCTTCACAGCCTCTGCGTTTGGGGCGTTCGTGCTGCAGAACCAAGTGCTGTTCGCCAAGATCTCAGGCGCGGTGGTCATCATTTTTGGCCTGCATTTCCTGAACGTCTTCCGCATCCCATTCCTTGACCGTGAGGCCCGGATCGAAGCCGGCGACAGCGGCGGGTCTGTCTTTGGGGCCTATATTCTGGGTCTGGCCTTCGCCTTTGGCTGGACGCCCTGTATCGGCCCGCAACTGGGTGCGATCCTGTCGTTGGCTGCCTCCGAGGCATCCGTCGCACGTGGGACATTGTTGCTGGGCGTCTATGCAGCGGGTCTTGGCATACCTTTCCTGCTCGCCGCGATGTTCCTGAACCGATCCATGTCGGTGATGAACCGAATAAAGCCCCATATGGCACTGATCGAGAGGATCATGGGTGGCCTGTTGCTGTTTGTTGGTATCATGCTGATCACCGGCCTGTTCACTGAGTTCAGTTGGTGGCTGTTGGAAGCCTTCCCGGCGCTGGCAAACTTTGGGTAACCCTCTTATCTGACTTACTTTGGCTGTAATGCTGCGCTAACCTGCGTCGCAGAAGGTAAGACCATGAGCAGTCAGACAAATCAACCTCGGGTGAAACGGCGTAGGGTATTCTATATTCCCGGATATGACCCGATCCCCCCACGGCGCTATCGCGAGCTTTACCGCAGTGAAAGCGCAAGACAGGCGGCTATTTCAGGGTATGAAATCTCGGTCTCGCCCAAAACCGGAGAGGGCTTGTATGGATGGCACGTCCATTCGGTTCAGGACGGGGCTGAAGTTCACACAGATGTCGAGGTGCTGGTCTGGTCCGACATCGTACGCTCCAGCATGTCGAACTCGATTGCGGCCACCTATCTGCAGATGCTGCGTACGGCATGGATCTATATCTCGACCGGCGTGTTATGGCGCCTGATGCGATTGCGCAAAGGTCCGGTGATTGCCGCGATTTATCCGATCGTGATGCTGATCGCACAGCTTTTGGTCGCAATGGCTGTGGTCATCGGGCTGACAGTTCTGATTGCGCCGGTCCTGTCTTTGGTGGCGTTGGTTCTGTCTATTGGTGTTGCCTATGTGCTGATGCTGTGGTTCCGGAAGATCGACAACAAGCTGTTCGTCTATTATCTGATGCACGATTACGCCTATTCAGCGGCTTCAGGTGGTAAAACACCTCCTGAATTGGCTGGACGCCTATCGGAGTTCACAAATGCGATTGCCGCAGCTCTTACCGATGAGACGGATGAGGTTCTGATCGTCGGCCACAGTTCCGGCGCTCATCTGGGTGTCACGGTTCTGGCCGATCTGATCCGATCCGGACGGGTGGGCACAGACGGGCCAGAGCTGTCCTTTCTGACATTGGGGCAGGTGGTTCCCATGGTCTCGTTCCTGCCCAACGCATACGATCTGCGCGCGGACCTGAGGTTTCTTTCGAAACGCGAGGACTTGGCTTGGGTCGACATTTCTGCACCCGGGGACGGCTGCGCATTCGCTCTGTGTGATCCTGTCGCTGTAAGCGGGGTCGCGGATGCCGATCAGCGCTGGCCTTTGGTGTTATCTGCCGCGTTTACGCAAACGCTGTCAGCAGAACGGTGGCGCGCCCTGAGGTGGCGGTTTTTCAGACTGCATTTCCAATATCTCTGCGCCTTTGATCACCCGGACAGGTACGATTATTTCCGCGTGACTGCCGGGCCTCTGTCGCTTGGGCATCGGTTCGCCGATCGCAAACCTTCGGGATCCCGGATTGTGCGATCTGTATCCAAGTATGTTTCGGTGCAAGCATGACCCCGCCAAAGCCCACATCGCGGTCAGACAGGGTTTCGCTGTGGCGCTATTTCAGGTTGTTTCGCAAGGACATCCTCTCGGCACAGCCGCAGCGATTGTACCGCGCATGGATGGCCGAGTTTAAGACGCCGTTCTTTCGATCATATCTGACGAACCAACCAGAACTTGTTGAAACCGTTCTGAAAAAACGCCCCGATGATTTTCCGAAATCAGACCGTATTGGCGAGGGTCTGCGGCCGTTGCTGGGGAATTCGGTCTTTCTGACCAATGGTGAAAACTGGAAACGCCAGCGCCGGGTTATCGACCCGGCGTTTGAGGGCGGGCGCCTGAAAGATACCTATCCGGCCATGGTTCAGGCGGCAGAGGCCTGCGTCGCGCGTCTGCTCGGACAGGCCGGTTCTGTCATCGAGTGCGAAGAGGTCACCAGTCACGTCGCCGCGGATGTGATCTTTCGAACGCTTTTTTCTGTACCGATTGAAGACCGCGTTGCGTCTCAGGTTTTTGAGAAATTCCGAACCTATCAAAGAGAGCAACCGCTGTTGAATTTGGCGGCGTTTCTGCCTCTGCCCAAATGGATGCCGCGGCTACATTCCAGAAAAACTCGCAAGACCGCGCGTGAAATCAGGACGCTGATCACCGAAATGACCGCTCAACGCGCGAGGATGATTGAGGCCGGGCAGGCGCCGCATGATCTGGCGACAAAGATCATGACAACGGCTGATCCCAAGACCGGCAAGTGTTTTGACACGCAGGAGATGGTTGATCAGGTGGCGATCTTCTTTCTGGCAGGCCACGAGACCAGCGCTTCTGCGTTGGCTTGGGCGTTGTACCTTTTGGCGACCCACCCGGATTGGCAGGACAAGCTGGCGGCCGAGGCGCAAGGGCTGGACCTGTCCGATTTTACCTCCGTATCGCTGTTGAAGCTCAGCCGCGACGTGTTTCGCGAAACGCTGCGATTGTACCCCCCGGTCCCGATGATGGTGCGAGAGGCCACATGCCGCGAAACCTTCAGGGGCCGGGCGATTAAACCGGGCTCGCAGATAGTTATCAGCCCGTGGCACCTGCATCGGCACGAACGTCTGTGGGCAGACCCCGACGGGTTCGACCCCTCTCGCTGGGCCAAAGGCAATGAGGAAAGCTGTCCCAGAGAGGCTTTCATCCCATTCTCGGCCGGGTCGCGCATTTGCATCGGTGCCGGATTTGCAATGGTCGAAGGTCCGCTATTGCTGTCGTCACTACTGCGGAAGTTCAGGTTCGAAATCTCGGACACGCCAGAGCCGGTTCCGGTGGCTCATCTGACCGTCAGATCCAAAGATGGAATTTGGTTGCGCCTGGTTGAGCGCTAACAAACTACCATCGGCATGCTCCATGCTGTATGCGGTTGAAAAACGCGGAATCATTTCGAACGGGAAAGTCATATGTCCAAAACACTACAGCGCGAGCAGATGTCCAACGGTGCCGGTTTTATTGCAGCACTGGACCAAAGTGGCGGCTCGACCCCCAAGGCGCTGGCGCTTTATGGGGTAGACGCGTCAGAATACGGCTCGGACGCAGAGATGTTCGGCGAAATCCAGAAGATGCGCGCGCGTATCATTCTGGCGGATGGCTTCACAAACGACAAAGTCATCGGCGCGATCCTGTTCGAACGCACGCTCGGCGAAGAGATTGATGGCCGTAAAGTCGCAGATTTTCTTTGGAACGTAAAAGGCATTGTTCCGTTTCTGAAGATCGACAAGGGCCTCGAGGATGAGGCCGATGGCGTTCAGGTCATGAAACCGATCCCCGGTCTTGCCGACACTTTGGCTAAAGCCGAAGGCGTTTTCGGCACTAAGGAACGTTCCGTGATCCATGAGGCCAACGCCAAAGGCATCGCAAACGTTGTCGCGCAGCAGTTCGATGTAGCGCGTGAAGTCGTTGCCGCCGGGTTGGTTCCGATTGTCGAGCCCGAGGTGAACATCAACTCGACCACCAAAGCCGAAGCCGAAGCAATTCTAAAATCGGAAATCTTGCAGAACCTAGATCAGTTGGATGATGGTCAGGATGTCATGCTTAAGCTTACCATCCCCAGCCAGGCTAATCTGTATGACGATCTGGCTGACCACCCCAGAGTTTTGCGGGTCGTAGCCCTGTCCGGCGGATATTCGACCGAACAAGCCTGTGCTCTGCTGGCGCAGAATAGCAAGATGATTGCGTCTTTCTCTCGTGCGCTGACCGAAGGACTGTCGAAAAAGCAGTCAGATGCCGAATTCAATACGGCCCTCGGCAGCAATATCGATAAGATTTCTCGCGCCTCTGCCTAAGCTGCGCTATTCCGGTTTAGTGAAATCGCGGCGCATCTGCGCCGCTTTTTCCCGCATAGAGCACTCGGTCGCATGATCGTTTACAAGACCCATGGCTTGCATGAATGCAAAAACCGTGGTCGGGCCCACAAATTTCCATCCCCGCTTTTTAAGGTCTTTGGACATGGCAATAGATTCAGCCGAAGTTGAGGCTGTTTGTGGCGCTGGCGGTGAACTGGCCTCATAGCGCCAGACATAAGCTGCAATCGACCCCTCAGCTGCCACCAGCTCCTGGGCGTGCCGGGCGTTGTTGATGACTGCTTCGATCTTTCCGCGGTGCCTGACAATGCCTGCATCCAGCAAAAGACGGGTGACATCTGCCTCATCAAACTTCGCTATTGCGTTGTAATCAAAATGTTTAAATGCTTTTCGAAAGTTCTCGCGTTTGGAAAGAATGGTGCGCCAGCTGAGGCCGGACTGAAAGCTTTCAAGGCACAGCTTCTCAAACAAACGCTGATCGTCGCTGACCGGATAGCCCCATTCATTGTCGTGATAGTCGAAAAACTCTGGCGCAGACTGACACCATGCACAACGCGGTTGACCGTCTGGGCCGGTAACTGTTTCGCTCATCACTAAGTTCCCTTTTTGTTCTGGTATGAGCATAGGCATTTTCCAGAGGCCAAATCAAGAACGGAAAGTCAGCCGCGATACCAGTTCAGAATATAAACGCGTATTGCCGAAGCCAATCCGACCTCAGGGTCACGGTTAAAATCAATTTCCGCAGCTAAGGCATTGATTGCCATATCCTTATCAGCTGCAATGGCACGAAAGGCTTTCCAAAACTCGTCCTCAAGAGATACCGAGGTTCGATGGCCCTTAAGCGTCAATGAGCGTTTGATGGGACGTCCGCTCATTTGTCGATCTCATGTCCGTCCAGATCGCGCCGCGACTTATCCAGATGCTTTTTGCTGGCGTCTTTCTCGGCTTTGTTGCGCCCGAATGACACGGCGTTTTGGTCCGCGCGGGCCTTTTTCTCGGCCCGCGCCTTGTCTTTTCTGTACCGGTTCAGATTGACCGGCTTTGCCATCAGTCCTTGGGTCCAATCATTTGTTCGGGGCGCACAACCGCGTCAAAGGTTTCGGCGTCGACAAAGCCAAGCGCGATGGCCTCTTCCTTAAGGGTGGTGCCGTTTTTATGCGCGGTCTTGGCAACAGTCGTTGCGTTGTCGTACCCAATGGTTGGCGCCAGCGCGGTGACCAGCATCAGCGATTCCTTCATCAGTTTTTCGATGCGTGGTTCGTTGGCCTGAATGCCTAGCAACATCCGCTCGGTAAAGCTGTCTGTGGCATCACCAAGCAACTGGATCGACTGCAAAAGATTGTAGGACATCATAGGGTTATAGACGTTCAGTTCGAAATGCCCCTGGCTGCCGGCGAATTTTATGGCGGCATCGTTGCCCATGACGTGTGCTGCGACCTGTGTCAGTGCTTCGGCTTGTGTTGGGTTTACCTTGCCTGGCATGATGGACGATCCGGGCTCATTCTCAGGCAGGATCAATTCGCCCAGACCGGAACGCGGTCCAGATCCCAAAAGTCTGATATCATTTGCAATTTTATAACAGCTGCCAGCAATGGTCGCCAAAGCACCCGATAGGAAAACCATCGCATCATGGGCGGCGAGCGCCTCGAACTTATTCGGAGCGGTAACAAAGGGCAGGCCGGTGATATCTGCCATATTCGCAGCGACCGCTTCGCTCCACCCGGATTGAGTGTTTAGGCCAGTACCAACAGCAGTTCCGCCCTGGGCAAGCTCGTAAATTCCAGGCATCGCGGCGTTGACCCGTGCGATACCCTGACGAATTTGATGGGCGTAGCCGCCAAATTCCTGACCCAGTGTCAGCGGCGTGGCATCCTGCGTATGGGTCCGGCCGATCTTGATGATGTCTTTGAATTCTTCGGCCTTCTGCTCCAGCCCCGAGGCCAGCTTTTCCAGACCCGGCAGCAGAACGTCCCGAACGCTCATACCTGTGGCGATATGCATGGCTGTCGGGAACGTGTCGTTCGAGGACTGGCCCATGTTGCAATGATCGTTTGGATGAACCGGGTCTTTTGTGCCGATTGTACCACCCAGGATTTCGATAGCCCGGTTCGCAATAACCTCGTTCGAGTTCATGTTCGACTGGGTGCCGGATCCTGTTTGCCAGACGACCAGCGGAAAGTTGTCATCGAACTTACCTTCAAAAACCTCACCCGCGGCCTGAATCACCGCATCCGCAATTCGCGCGTCCAGTTTCCCGGTCGACTTGTTCTGCATGGCGCAGGCTTTTTTGATCACACCTAAGGCCCGCACGATGGCCACAGGCTGTTTTTCCCATCCAATGGGGAAGTTCATAATCGAACGCTGGGTCTGCGCACCCCAGTATTTGTCTGCGGGAACCTCCAGCGGGCCAAAGCTGTCGGATTCGGTGCGGGTTTGAGACATCGGTCACTCCGTCATGTATACCATTGCATGCCAATTACAGTCAGCAGCGTCGCGGTGCAATCGGCCAGTTGCGCGCATCATAAACTTATGCCTGACAAAGGTATAGGCGCAGAGCTGCGTCATTTTTCTCGTCGCAATCGCCATCACCGCCATTGTACGCGCCGGTGGGTGAGCTACTATAGAGTCAGAGCACGCCGGAGGCCGCAATGCGTCTGAATCACCCGACCACTTGCCTGAAATTCATTATCTATTCCTTTGCCACCGTTCTGTGGGCCTCCTTGGTGGTAAATCCGCTTCATGCGGCAGATATTGAGCCCTTTGTTGGCAGCTACGTTGGGTCTGCCAATGTTGTCGATGCAAACGGGACCGAAACACCTCGTGATATGAGTGTGTCAATCCAGGAATTGAAGAACGGGTTCAATGTTAGTTGGAAGACGACAACTTACAAACTGAATGGCCGCGTCAAGGAACAGGCATTCTCGATTGATTTTCAGACCTCGGACAGATCGGACATCTTTTCCGCGGCCATGAAGCGCAATGTATTCGGCCATGAAGTTCCGCTTGACCCGATGCAGGGGGAACCGTTCGTCTGGGGCCGGATTGAGGGTCAAACTCTGACCGTGTTTTCGTTGTTCATTGCAGAAAATGGCGGCTATGAGCTGCAGCAATATGACAGAACGCTGGCAGAAGGCGGTCTGAACCTGTCATTTTCCCGTTTCCGCAACGGTACCAAATCACGTTCCGTAGAGACGTTCCTGACGAAAGAGTAAGCCCCGCAAACCGCGAGGCTTTCCAGCGCATATACTATTTTCTGAAGCTGTCCAGCGACACGACATCAGCGTCATGCTGTTGCGGTTCTTCTTCGACCTCGATTATCTCATCGTCCATCGGATCAAAGTCATCCTCTTCATCCGGGCTTTCAAAACGCAGGCCAAATTCCACAGAGGGGTCGACGAATGTTTTGATCGAGGCATAGGGGATGTACAAAGGTTCCGGCGCGTCGCCAAAGTTGAGCGTGATGGCAAATCCGCTTTCGCCGACCTCAAGATTTTCGAACCAATGCTGCATCACAACAGTCATCTCTTCCGGATAACGATCATGCAGCCAGTCGGCAATTTCCACGCCGTCACACCTGGTGTCAAACGTAATGAAAAAGTGGTGCGCACCCGGCAGGCCAGTTTCTGAAACGCTGGTCAGAACCGTCTTGATCAGCCCGCGCATGGCGGTGTGCATCAGGTTCCCATAGTCGATGTCTTGCGACATGTGTCATCCTCAAAAGTGGCTTCCCTAAGCATAAGGGATTCCTTTGGAAACGAAAGGCCGGTTACACGCTGACTGTTCAGAGAAAAAACAGGCCGGTGCCAGCAGCTAGCATAACCATTAGCGTAAGCGCCATGCCGAATTTAAGTTTAAAAATCAACGCTCCGGCGAAGACAGTCAGCACAGCGGCTTTCACATCCAATGAGGTCAATTCAGGCCAGGGCAGGCTGATTGGTCCAAAGGTTTTGTTTGGCAGTTCTGAAAACAGCACATTCAGTGCAAACCACACGGATAGGTTGAGAATCACCCCAACCACAGCAGAGGTAATACCTTGCAGGGCCGCCGATAACCGGGGCCGCGCAGCGATGTGGTCAAGATAGGGGGCTGTGAGGAATATCCACAGAAAGCAGGGAACGAATGTTGCCCAAAGTGCAACGATACCTGCGGCGATGGCCAGCATCGATCCGCCCGAGATCTGACCGGTCAGCATAGCGACAAATTGTGTTACCAAAATCAAAGGCCCCGGTGTCGTTTCCGCCAGACCAAGCGCGTCGATCATCTGATCTGTGGATATCCAGTTATACTGATCCACAACGGTCTGCGTCATGTAAGCTAGAACAGCGTAGGCCCCGCCAAATGTCACAACTGCGAGGCGGGCAAAGAACCAGCCAAGATCGCTGAGAAGTTTCTGACCAGAAAGACTTAACAGCCACAACGGGCCAAGCCACAGAACCAACCAGATTGACGCGTTCCGCAGCACATCGCTTAGGCGCGGGGTGGGGGTGTCAACCGGTCGGGCGGCGACGCCGTTGAAGCTCAGATACCCCCAAAGGGCTGCCGCCGCGATGATCGCGGGGAAGGGGAGGTCGAACAGAAAGATTGCCAGAAACGCGAGGCCCGAGATCGCACGATGTGAGACGTCCGACAGCGCTTTGCGGGACAGGTTTCGCAGGGCCTGTAGCACGATGATGATCACCGTAGCTTTGACGCCGAGAAACGCGGCCTGCACCAGAGGAAGCGCGCCATAGGCCGCGTATAGTGCCACCAATGCTGAGATAATGATCGCACCGGGCAGAACAAACAGGCTGCCTGCGATCATACCGCCCGAGACGCCGCGCAGACGCCAGCCGGAATAAGTTGCAAGCTGCATCGCCTCGGGGCCGGGCAGCAACATGCACAGCGACAGAGCCCGTAGATAGGTTTCTTCGTCCAGCCAGGGACGCCTTTCGACGAGTTCCTGATGCATCAATGATATCTGGGCTGCCGGGCCGCCGAAGGACAGCAATCCAATGCGGCCGAACACGCGGATGAGTTCAGGATATGTTGGTGTGCTCATTTCTCGACTGCCGGCCAATCATGTTTCTCATCAAACCCGTCGCGGGCCCAGAGATACAAGGCATCGTACAGATGCATCCCGGCCTCGATGGCCTGATGGTCGTCTTTATATAGGCGCGATAGCCCCACCGAGACCGCAAGAAGCCCGGCTGCTTCGGGCGCCAGATCATGCCTGTTCGTATCCGCGGCCCGGACAACTGTCGCAAGCCTGTTCATTGCGGGCGTAGCAAGCTGGAAATCTTTTACCAAAGCATCAAATGTGCAGTTATCCCCACGATGGCTCCAGCGGACGCCCTCAACATCGAACGGGGTGGCGTTAAAGACTTCGGATACCTTTGCCACTTCGGATGGGGCAACAAACAGAAAACGTGCGTTGGGGTCGATGAAACGCCGGATCAACCAGGGGCAAGCAATGCGATCAATCTTAGGCCGATGGCGCGTTACCCAGAGTGAAGGAGACGCTGGTATATCTGCAAATGGGATGCGCGGTGCATCGGGCGTCTCGCGCCAAGCATACATGCCGCCTTCCAGATACTCAGCGGCTACGCCTTCACTCCTCAGCCAGGAAACAACGGCCTGACTCAGCTTTTTGCCCTTTTGGCAAATGATGATGCAGGGGCGGTTAGCGATGAGCCCCTTCAGCCCATCCAGATCCTTCGCCGGATGACGAACCGAGCCCGGTATCAGATAAGGGTCCTGTTCAAAATCGGTGTCAGTGCAGATGTCCACTAGAACAGGCGCCTGGGACGTTCCGATCAGACGTAACAGTTGTTTCGATGTTATAGCATTAGGCGCAGGCATGGCATGTCTCCTGTGATCGACGGATACATGCGAAACTTGGGCTGTCGCCTCACGGGGCGTTCGCAATCTTACCCCATAGGCTTTGCTACCGCGACAAGCCAGTCGGGGTCAAGATTGCGAGCTCATTTCCTAGGCCCAGTCCAGCCGTTGACCAGTCATGCATACGGGCAGGGTGTCCTTGGGAAACTGACCAAGCTGTTCAAATAAGGAAATGAAGTCAAACTGGTTATACGCCTCGACAATACGACCTTCTTTAATGCGGCCAATCATACTGCCAGAGGCCTGCAGTGGTGCGCCGTTATCGGCGCGTGTTGTGCTGACCTGCAATATCGCCGATACCCAATCGCCATTTTCGATGATTTTGGGCAGCTCAACATGGATATCGCCCAGAATGTGGCGAAACGCCATGACCAGATCCCGAAAATCATCGGCCCCCACCTGCATTTCCGGAATCAGTCCTTCGGCTGTCGTTTCCGGCGCGAAATACCGATCAATCGCATCGGTATTTCCGTTTTCCCAAACCTCTGAATACCATTCTCTGAGTATATCTGCGTGTGACATCCCAGCTCTCCTTTTCCTCACGGGCCGAGCATGACGCGAATGAGTGAACAAACTCTGAACGTGAACACAGACAGGGTTAAACAGCAGACATTTAAGGGAAAATGCAGGTTTCTGTTGCCAGGTACCTGCGAACCCCGCCTTACGCTGCTAGGCGCAAGGGCTTAAGTTTCGGTCTTGCTACTGCTTACGCAGCAACTGCAACCGGAGCACGATTGTCATTTGCAATTGTACTGTTTGGGCCGGTACGGTGGCACCCCGCCGAGACAAAGCTAACCCCTTTAGACGTTCGTCGATCCTATTTCGGCCCCGCGATCCTCAAATGAAGGATATTGGTGGAGCCGCCGGGTACCGCCCCCGGGTCCGATCCGCTTATTACGAGCGCGTTTATGTCCATAGTCCCGAAGGACATCCCTTATATATGTGAGCCACAAGGGGAAAGCAAACCCCATACTTCAACTAAAAGACGGATTATATAATAACGCCTTAGCTTGGTCGGTTAATGTTCGCCAGGATCAGCCACAGCGCCAATATCAGCTCGATTCCCCCAAATGTCATCGCTTTGATCAAAGGGGGGTGATCCAGAATGACGGAAACAAACCGGCCCAAGGCTGCGCCGGCATAAACAACGCCCAACATCGCATAGGCCATGGGAGTGTTCAGCCAAATGACCGCAATTCCGGTGACAACAAAAAGTCCACCGACCGAAGCTCGCATTTCGCTTAGACCCATCTTGCTGTTCGTGGGTGCCAGATCCAGCGAGGCCGCGGTCCAGGCGGGCGCGAGAAACCCAAAGAGGCCGAAACCGATTGTCAGAACCGCCGCTGCAACATTCAAAATCGACGTCATTGTACCCTCATTCGGTTGGTTTGCGCCGCTGTTTGGCAACGTCCAGGGCAAGCTTACGGGTATAAGCTTCGAGATCCACCAGTGCTGAATCTACCGCAGCAGCGTCCCGCCGATCCAAAGCATCGGCAATCTGGTTGTGCAACACGATGATCTCTTCTCGGGACCGCGCCGTAAACGTGATCATGTTCATCAAAGGCTGCATCGCCTCGACGGCGCCGGCCAGTTGATAGGACAACACCGGATTGCCGGCCCCATCGACCAATGCCCGGTGAAAGGTCACATCCGAGGCGCAAAAGGCTTCGTCTGTCAGCCCGGGTTGAGCCTGCCGAAATATCTCGGCACGCATCGTCGCCAGATGATCCGCCGTCCTGCGTTCGGCTGACAAAGTTGCGCAGGCGCGTTCCAGCGAATACCGAGCCTCGCAAGCCGTTTCAAAACTGACCGCATTCATGGACAGCAGCAACGTAGATGTTGTGATCTGTTGGGAATACGCATCCTGATAGCTCAGCCGGTTGACAAATGCGCCGCCGGTCGCGCCACGTTGGGTGCGGATCAGGGATTGTGCCGCAAGGCGTTTAAGGGCCTCGCGCACGGTTGGTCGGGACACCTGAAACTGGTCGGACAGTTCCGCCTCAGAAGGCAGGCGTTCATCTACAATCAACCGACCCGATATGATCGCATCTCGGATTGATTGGGCGATCTGAACCGAAAGATCAGCAGGTTTCTTGGGGTCGATTTTCATTTTGAGCAGGGCCGCAGGCAAAATTTCATTTGTCTGACATTTAAAAGTCTGACATTTGAATTGCAAGGACTGAGTCGGGAGGGACAAGTGAGTCGCGCAGTTCTACGTAATGGGTTTTGGCTGGGATTCTACGCTCTGATCCTGTGGGCGTGGTGGATGATGTTTGTGATGAACCGCGCCATGGATCTGGACTGGATCGGTCGTCCCGGAGCGATGGGGCAGGCTATGCGTGCCATGGACCCCAGGATGGACATGTACATGCCCATGGCAGAGTTCGGCCCGCTGTTTTGGATGTGGGCCATCATGATGGCCGCAATGATGTTGCCGACCATTGTCCCAACTTTGCGCAGCTATGACGATCTGATCCGCAGCGCAAATGGGACGCGGTCCGGCTGGATTGGCGTCTTGGTGGGTTATTTCGTCGTCTGGGTCGGGTTTGCCGCGCTCATTACCGGGGTGCAACTGGTTCTGCTGTTTGGCGGCGTTGTCGACATGCTGGGCATTGCTAAATCCGGGCTTGTTGCGGGTGGGTTGATGATCGCCGTCGGCGCCTTTCAGTTCACCCGCGCCAAAGAGCTGTGCCATGGGGTCTGCCATGCGCCAATGACCTATTTTTTCGGCCATTGGAAAACCGGTTTTTCAGGAGGTTTTCGCATGGGGCTTGGCCTTGGTGCGTTCTGCGTTGGATGCTGCTGGGGCTTTATGGCGCTCGGCTTTGTGGGCGGCGTCATGAGTCTGCTGTGGATGGGTCTGGCGACATTTTTCATGGTTCTCGAAAAACTACCCCAGATCGGTCACGTGATTACACGACCGCTGGGATTTGCTCTTATCGCGGGCGGCTGTGCCTTGCTCGTGTACCCCTTTATCTATGGAGGATAAGCTATTGGCTAAGAACAAAAAACCAGAGGCGGATCGCCTGCCGATCAGCCAGCGTATCGACAGCCGCATGCCCAACCCCAAGCGGCGTGAGATGAGCCCGACGAATTGGGCGATCAAGGGAGAGCTGATCCTTAACTGCTCGTGCGATCTGTTCTGCCCCTGTGTCGTATCGCTGGGCGCGCATCCTCCGACCGAGGGTCATTGTCATGCCTGGATGGGGATTGTCATCGATGAGGGCCATTACGAGGGCGAAGATCTGTCGGGCCTCAATGTTGGCCTTCTGGTCGATATTCCGGGTCGCATGGGTGAGGGGCAGTGGAAAGTTGCCGCCTATGTCGACGAACGGGCCAGCGGTAAGGCCTATAACGGGTTGCTCCAGATATTCAGCGGTCAGGCCGGGGGCACGACCGGCTTGTTTACCATGCTGGTCAGCGAAATTATCGGGGCCGAACGTGCTCCGGTTCAAATCGAACGCGACGGGACCAAGCGCCGCATCATGATTGGTCGGAAAATCCAGGGCGAAATCGAGATGTTGGCGGGCAAGGACCCTGAGCATCCGGTGATGGTCTCAAACTCGAAATACTGGATGGGACCGGACATTATCGTGGCGCGCGGCACCAAATCCAAGGTCCGCGATTACGGTCGGGTCTGGGATTTCGGTGGAAAATCCGCCGAAATCTGCCCAATCGATTGGCAAGGGCCGAAATAACACGAAATCACAAAGGATTACGTGCAATACGTGATCCAAATTTTCAATCGCCAGACACGCCATCGCGGCCTGTTGCACCAGATTCTGACGGGACCGCAGGCTTCGAACTGTGATCTGGCATTATGCCCGAGGAGGCTTGAGTGGCCAATATTTCCTTCTCTCGCCGGTTGCGGCGCACACCTTTTTCTGAAGGGGTCGAAGCCGCAGGCGTAAAGGCATTCACGGTTTATAACCGGATGCTATTGCCAACTGTATTCGACAGCGTCGAGGCTGATTACCGGCACTTGAAAAAGCATGTGCAGGTCTGGGATGTCTCGTGTGAGCGACAGGTCGAACTCAGAGGTCCCGACGCGGCACGCCTTATGCAAATGCTGACGCCACGTGATTTGCGGGGCATGTTGCCCGGTCAATGCTATTACGTCCCTATCGTTGATGAGACCGGTGGCATGTTGAATGATCCGGTTGCGGTGAAACTGTCCGAGGACCGCTGGTGGATTTCCATCGCCGACAGCGATTTGTTGTTGTGGGTCAAGGGGATAGCGAACGGCTATCGATTGGATGTTCTGGTGGATGAGCCGGACGTCTCACCCCTGGCCATACAAGGTCCGATGGCGGATGAGCTGATGTCCCGCGTATTCGGCGAGCGCGTCAAAGATATCCGGTTCTTCAAATTCGACATGTTCGAATTTGCGGGCCGTGATCTGGCCATCGCAAGGTCAGGCTATTCCAAACAGGGCGGGTTCGAGATCTATGTCGAAGGCAGCGATATCGGAATGCCGCTGTGGAATGCGCTGTTTTCGGCAGGCGAGGATTTGAACGTACGCGCAGGTTGTCCCAACCTGATCGAACGCATTGAGGCTGGGTTGCTGTCCTACGGAAACGATATGACCGACGACAACACCCCGCATGAATGTGGTTTGGGCAAATTCTGTAACACGCATACCGCGATTGGGTGCATTGGCCGGGACGCGTTGTTGCGGGTCGCAAAAGAAGGGCCGATCCAGCAAATCCGTCCGATTGAAATCGCTGGGCCGGCGGTGGGGGCCTGCGTTGCTCCTTGGTCGGTTTACGCGCAGGGGAAACGGGTCGGTCAAATCACTTCTGCCGCTTGGTCTCCGGATTTCAACACCAATGTTTCCATTGGGATGCTCAAGCTCAGCCATTGGGACGAAGGCACGAAGATAGAGGTCGAAACGCCCGACGGTATGCGTGAGGCGACTGTAAGGGAAAAGTTCTGGATCTGATCGCAAGCGGCGTATCGGGTTCAGAAACAGGTTATTACACGGGGTCGGGGCTGTACTCTGACGTCCAAAACAGGAGGACATTTTGATGTTCAACGCACTGGTGATGGAAAAAGACGAGGAAAGCGGGCTGGCCAGCCCCTCGGTTCAGCAGCTTTCGGAAGGGGATCTGCCGCAGGGTGAGGTTACCGTGGCGGTTCAGTATTCAACGGTAAATTATAAGGATGGTCTTTGCCTGTCGCCCAAAGGCGGGGGGCTGGTACGCAGCTATCCGCATGTTCCTGGCATCGACTATGCGGGGACGGTCGAGTCGTCTTCGGATGAGCGATATAAACCGGGTGACAAAGTGGTCCTGACCGGTTGGCGTGTCGGTGAGGCGCATTGGGGTGGGTACTCACAAAAAGCCAATGCCCGTGCCGATTGGTTGGTTCCGCTGCCCGATGGGTTGGAGCCCCGCCAGGCGATGGCCGTCGGAACCGCTGGGTTCACCGCGATGCTGGCGGTTATGGCGCTTGAGGATCATGGGCTGAAACCGGGGCACGGTCCGGTCTTGGTCACGGGCGCGGCAGGTGGTGTCGGCTCGGTCGCGACGGCGATTCTTGCCAATTTGGGATACGAAGTGGCAGCCGTCACCGGACGGCCGGAAACCACCGATTACCTGAAGTCTTTGGGCGCCACGACCATTGTGCCACGCGAAGAGTTGAACGAGACAACTAAGCGCCCCCTGGAAAGCGAGGCATGGTCTGGCTGTGTGGACGCAGTTGGCGGCGCAATGCTGGCACGCGTTCTGGGGCAGATGAAATACGGTGCCTCGGTCTCGGCCGTGGGGTTGGCTGGCGGCGCGGGCCTTCCGGCAACTGTTATCCCGTTCCTTTTACGCGGTGTGAACCTCTTGGGGATCGACAGCGTTATGCAGCCTTATGAAAATCGGCTGCGGGCTTGGCAGCGGATAGCAACCGACCTTCCGATGGACAAGCTTGAGGCGATGATCCATCCCGCAAAGCTGAGCGATCTGCCCCAATTAGGGGCGGATATCTTGCAAGGTCAGGTTAAAGGTCGTGTTGTCGTAGACGTAAACGCCTGATCCGGAATGAATATGTCTGACCGACCGCATTGATTTGCGGTCGGTTAATTTTGTGGCTGCAGGTTCGGGAAAATCCGGCAAACACCTCTGGTCAATGGCGTAAATACGGACCATCATTGCTATACATCCCAAATTGAATGGCTTATGAGCCATGCAAACAGTACCTGAAGACGGGGAGTGAGCAGAATGTCTGACGATTTCGAACTGGACACAGACGACCTGAAGCGCCGCATGGACGGCGCAATGTCAAACCTCAGAACCGAATTTGCATCGCTGCGCACCGGGCGCGCCTCGGCCTCGATGCTCGAGCCGGTGATGGTCGATGCCTATGGTTCGATGACGCCGATCAACCAGGTGGGAACGGTCAATGTGCCCGAGCCGCGTATGGTAACGGTCAATGTCTGGGATAAAGGGCTGGTCGGCAAAGTGGAAAAAGCGATCCGTGAAAGTGGGCTGGGCATCAACCCTCAGCTCAACGGAACGATCATCATGCTACCGATCCCGGAACTGAACGAAGAACGCCGTCGCGAGTTGGGCAAAGTCGCCGGGCAATATGCCGAACACGCACGGGTCTCGATCCGGAATGTGCGCCGCGACGGGATGGATCAGATCAAGAAGGCCAAGGCCGACGGTATGTCCGAAGATGACCAGAAGTTTTGGGAAAGCGAAGTGCAGGATCTAACCGATCAGATGATCAAGGTAGTAGATGCCGCGCTTGAGACCAAGCAGGCAGAAATCATGCAGGTCTGAGACCGGGTGATGCCCTCTTCCTCGCATACCATGCCCGAAAGAGGGCCCCAGCATGTCGCGATCATCATGGATGGTAATGGTCGCTGGGCGCAGGCCCGCGGGCGACCTCGTCTGTTTGGCCACCACGCCGGGGCAAGACGTGTGCGCGATGTGGTCGAGGCCTGCCCGAGGCTTGGTATTAAATATCTGACTGTTTTTGCGTTTTCGACCGAGAACTGGAAACGCACTCAGGTCGAAGTTGCCGGTCTGATGAGCTTGTTTCGGCGCTATATTATCAAGGAAACCCGGACGCTCCGAGACTCGGGTGTTCGGGTGCGTTTCATCGGTGACAGGGTCAGGTTGGATGCCAAACTGATCGAATTGATGGATACGCTTGAGGCCGAGACCGAGGGAAATGATCTGGTTCACCTTACCATTGCGTTGAACTATGGCGGTCGGGATGAAGTCGCGCGGGCTACCAAACGTCTGGCCCAGGATGTCGCTGACGGGCGCTTACATCCTGATGATGTAGACGAAGAAACGCTGCCGAAATATCTGGACACACATGTTCTTCCCGATCCTGATCTGGTGATCCGAACCAGCGGCGAGGCGCGTATTTCCAATTTTCTGTTATGGCAATCCGCCTATTCGGAATACGAATTCATCGACACGCTCTGGCCAGACTTCACTGCGGCAGAGCTTGAGCGCCTGTGCCGGAGCTATGGCAGCCGCGACCGACGGTTCGGAGCTGTACCGGCATGAGTGACGGGCGCTGGTCCGACCTGACTGCCCGCGTATTGTCGGCGGGTGTCCTTGTTGCCGTTGGCGCTGTCGAGGTCTGGCTGGGCGGTCTGTGGTTCGAAGCCTTCATTTCCATTGCTTGCGGGCTGATGACCTGGGAACTGGTCCGTATGATTGACCCGGGCAGGAAAGCTGTTGCGATCCAGCTTGCCATATTGACCGGTTTTGCGGTGGTGCTGAGTTACCATCTTCCGGCACTCTACAAACTTCCCTTCTTGCTTGCTCCGGCACTGGTCGGGGCAGGGCAGGTCAGCCGGTACCGGGGTATCTATACCCTATTTGCGCTGTGGATCGCGGCCGCGGGACTGGGCTTTATCTCAATCCGGACGAATATGGGATTTGTCTGGATGGTCTGGCTAATATCGGTCGTCGTTGCTACGGATGTCGCCGGATATTTCGTCGGAAAGGCATTGGGTGGGCCAAAATTCTGGCCACGAGTCAGCCCGAAAAAGACGTGGTCGGGAACAGCGGGAGGCTGGGTAGCGGCTGCCATTGTTGGCTTAGCCTTTGCGGCTTACGGCGGCTTCGGAACTTGGTTCATCGTGATCTCGGTTCTGGCGTCAATGGCCAGCCAGGCCGGCGATATTGTCGAAAGCGCGGCCAAACGAAAATTCGGCGTCAAGGACAGTTCGAACCTGATTCCCGGCCATGGCGGCTTCCTTGATCGATTCGATGGGATGATGGGGGCCGCTCTGTTCGTTCTGCTTGTGGGGCTGATTTATTCCCCCGGAGCCATGTGATGCGCAAAATCTCTGTTTTTGGCGCGACGGGTTCTATTGGGCAAAACACGATAGATCTGATTGACCGAAATCCATCAGCGTATGATGTTGTCGCCCTGACCGGTGGAGCCAATATCGAACAACTTGCGCGTGACGCCAAACGTTTGAAGGCGGATATCGCGATTACAGCCCACCCAGACCGGCTTGAGGACCTGCGAGCGGCCTTGGCCGGTTCTGATGTCGAGGTCGCCGCCGGCGCGAATGCTCTGGCCGAAGCTGCGGCGCGACCGGCTGACTGGGTCATGTCTGCCATCGTTGGGGCTGCGGGGTTGCAACCAGGGCTGACGGCGCTTGAACAGGGCGCGACGCTGGCTTTGGCGAATAAAGAAACGCTTGTCTGCGCGGGTTCTTTGGTTCTGGATACTGCCCGAAAGCACAATGCCCGATTGCTACCGGTGGACAGCGAACATTCTGCCGTTTTTCAGGCTCTGGTCGGTGAAGATATGGCATCGGTCGAGCGTATCATCATCACTGCCAGCGGCGGCGCCTTCCGGGATTGGCCACTGAGCAAATTGGCCTCGGCCACGGTTGAGCAGGCCTCGAGCCACCCAAACTGGAATATGGGGCAGCGGATCACGATTGATAGCGCTTCGATGTTCAACAAGGCGCTCGAGGTGATCGAAACACGCGAATTCTTCGGCATTTCCCCGGATATGATCGAAGTGATCGTGCATCCTGAATCCATCGTTCATGCGATGGTCGGGTTTAACGATGGCGCGGTTATGGCCCATATGGGCGCGCCAGATATGCGCCACGCGATCGGATATGCCCTGAATTGGCCAAAACGTCAGACCCTTCCGGTCGAAAGGCTGAACCTTGCAAAGCTGGGACAGTTGCGATTTCAGGAACCAGACGAAAACCGATATCCGGCTTTGCGGTTAGCACGCGAAGTCATGGAGCGGGGCGGGCTGTCCGGAGCGGTTTTCAACGGAGCCAAAGAATGTGCACTCGACCATTTCATTGCAGGTCGCATTGGTTTCCTTGATATGGCAGACATCGTGGCCGCCGTCTTGGATCGTTTCGATGCACAGGACAACCATATTGACGCCCCAATGACCCTTGATAACGTGCTGCAAACCGACCATCTGGCACGTATATGGGTCGATAACGCCGTTGCGCAACGAGCAGGAAAATAAATTGGACGTACTCTCACTGATCCCACAGTTCGGCAATTTGATTTACACCATATTCGCCTTTGTGATCGCGTTATCCGCCATCGTAGCCGTACATGAATACGGGCATTACATTGTTGGCCGTTGGTCCGGCATCTACGCCGAAGTGTTCTCAATCGGTTTCGGTCCCGTACTCTGGAGCCGTATCGACAAAAGAGGAACGCGCTGGCAGATCGCAGCGCTTCCATTCGGCGGGTATGTCAAGTTTCTGGGTGATGCCAATGCAGCATCCGGCAAAGACGAAGCCGCAATGTCTGAAATTTCCGAGCAAAGCCCGGAGGAGCTGCGCCGCACGATGCATGGCGCGCCACTTTGGGCCAGGACGGCAACTGTTGCGGCAGGGCCAATCTTTAATTTCGCAATGTCGATACTGGTCTTTGCCCTAATTTTCTTTACTCAAGGCGCAACCAGAGACCCTCTGACCGTTGGGTCTCTGCATCCTCTGCCCGGGACAGTGCAAGAGCTGCGTGAAGGTGATGAAATCCACGCGATTGCAGGTATTGACCTGCCAGATTTCGAGCAAGAAGGATCGTGGAGCGAGTTCGTAGACTCTTTGCCCGTTGACCCCGTTCTTGATTACACAGTTCTTCGTGACGGTGACACATTGGACGTTTCCGCACCTTGGCTGTTCCCCCCTCTGATACAACAGGTTGTTCCGCGCAGCGCAGCAATGGATATCAGCCTGGCACAAGGGGATGTCATAACAGCGGTTAATGGCGACCCGGTTTATGCCTTTGAACAGCTCAAGGACCATGTGGAAAGCTCTGATGGGCGGCCACTGCTGTTGAATGTCTGGCGTGACGGAGCGGAACTGGAGTTTGCCCTGGCTCCACGCCGCACGGATGAGCCGCAGTCTGATGGTGGTTTTGTAACGCATTGGAGGATCGGGATCGTCGGCGGCATGATGCTAGAACCTGCAACCGAAAGGGCGGGCATCCTGACATCTCTTGGCGGCGGTGTGCGACAAACATTGCGTATCATTGACGGGTCTCTTTCAGGTATCTGGCACATGGTGACCGGAGCGATCAGCACCTGTAACATGTCCGGCCCGATCGGAATCGCCGAAACCTCGGGTGCGATGGCCAGCCAGGGGGCGCAGAACTTCATCTTCTTTATCGCTGTTCTGTCAACTGCTGTCGGTTTGCTAAACCTGTTTCCGATTCCGGCTTTGGATGGGGGACACTTGGTATTTTACGCATATGAGGCCATCTCTGGGAAACCACCCAGCGACAAAGCGCTGCGGATTCTGATGGGCATCGGAGTGTCAATCATTCTGGCTCTGATGCTGTTTTCCGTCTCAAATGACCTGTTCTGTTGATTTGGGCAGAGCTTGCACAATCTAGTCGCAATTCCGCCCCAATTCCCTCATAGGATGTGTTCGTTTCATAATTTTGTCTGTCAGAGGCGATCATGGCGAATGCTATCAAAAAATCATATCGCAGCTTTAGCTTCCTGCTTGCGCTGAACTGGGACTCGATCTTGTTTTTCGGCGCGACTGCGTTGGCTATGGGTGGATGCGCTTATCTGATCACCATGTGATTCTGTTCCTTTCTTTTTATTTGCTGAACAGCGGCCCAATGGGCCGCTTTCTGTTTTTCGGCTTTTGACAAGGCCAGACAATCCCGTTACTCAGCTTTAAAGTCTTAAAATTCTGGGTAGAGAAAAATATGACCGACAGGCGAGGCGCAGGCACATCCTGCGGGGGGCAAAAGCCGGTAAACAAGATTTTGTGGCAGGCCCTAACATTCTTTTTCTTATTTGCCACAGTTAGTTTGCTGTCACTGCCGCAGGCTGCTCAGGCGCAAAGCTACACCATCAACTCGTTCGAAGTTGAGGGGAACAGGCGCATCGAGACATCGACAATCATTGCACGTTCGGGAATCGAACCTGGGCAGACGGTGACAGCTGGACAACTCAACGATGCCTTCCAACGGCTGCTTGACAGTGGTGTTTTTGAAACAGTCGATTTGACCCCTCGTGGCAGCACTTTGGTCATCAAAGTTCAGGAATATCCGACGATCAACCAGATCAGCATCGAGGGTAACAAGAGGCTCAAGGATGAGCTGTTGCTCAATGCCGTTTCGTCTCAACCCCGCCGGGTCTTTACGCCTCAGGTCGCTGAAGCTGACGCAGACATGATTGCCGAAATCTATTTGGCTCAAGGACGTGTTGCAGCAACCGTCATCCCTAGAATCATCCGCCGCAGCGACAATCGGGTAGACCTCGTTTTTGAAATCTCCGAAGGTACGACGATCGAGGTTGAGCGCGTAAGCTTTGTTGGCAACCGGGCTTATTCCGACCGGCGTCTGCGCCGTGTGCTTGAAACCAAGCAAGCCAATTTCCTGCGCACGTTCCTGCGGGGCGATACTTTTATCGCTGACCGGATCGAGTTCGACAAACAAGTCATCCGTGATTTCTACTTGTCGCGTGGCTATGTCGATTTCCGCGTCAACAGCGCCAATGTTGAATTCACACGTGAGCGCGACGCGTTTTTCCTGGTGATGAATGTAACCGAAGGTCAGAAATTCTCATTCGGCAAGATCACCACCGTAAGCGAAATACCCGGTGTTGATGCGGCAGAGTATCAGGCCGCACTCAAGATCAAGCCGGGTGTCACCTATTCTCCTTCACTGGTCGAAAACTCTATCGCCAGGCAAGAGCGTCTGGGCATTCGGCAAGGGGTGGACTTTCTGCGGGTTGAGCCGCGCGTAACGCGCAATGCACGTGATTTGACGCTGGATGTTGAATTCGTTCTGACCAAAGGACCGCGCATCTTTGTCGAGCGTATCGACATCGAGGGCAACACCACAACGCTTGACCGCGTGATCCGTCGTCAATTCGACACCGTCGAGGGTGACCCGTTCAACCCGCGAGAAATTCGGCAGGCGGCTGAACGTATCCGGGCATTGGGCTATTTCGCCGTCGCTGATGTTGAACCGCGCGAGGGTTCGACGCCCAGCCAAGTGATCGTGGATGTCGACGTCGAAGAACAGCCAACAGGCTCGCTCAGCCTCGGTGGTAGCTACTCGATCTCTGACGGTTTCGGCATTGCAATCGGCCTAAGTGAGTCAAACTTCCTAGGCCGTGGACAGACCGTCGGGGTTACGATTTCGACCGCACAGGATTCAGAAGAGTACTCCCTGAATTTCACCGAACCCTATCTTTTGGGCCGCAAACTTCGCTTTGATCTTGGTCTGGGTTTGGCGTCGACCGACTCCAGTTTTGCCAGCTATAACACCGAGCGTGTGTTCTTTAACCCTCAGTTGAGCTATGCGATCGGAGAGCTTTCTTCGTTGCGCGTTCGCTATGCCTGGGAAAACAGCGAGATGAAACAGCAGGACAACGAGGCAAACGGCGCGGTCATCGCCTCTGAGATTGATCAGGGTGAACGCACGACAAGTTCTCTGGGTGTGTCCTATGTATATGACAGCCGCCTTGGTGGGCTTAACCCCAATGCCGGTGTTCTGTTTGAGGTTGGCCTGGATGCCGCTGGGCTGGGTGGGGACAACAAGTTCTACAAAACCAGCGCACGCGGGATTGCCCAAACACGCGTTCTGAGTGAAGAAGTCGTTCTTCGTGCATCGCTTGAAATGGGTGCAATGCACTGGACCGGCAACGATTTCAGCCGGACGCTGGATCGCTTTGTGTTGGGCCCCAATAAATTCCGCGGGTTCGAGCCAGCCGGTTTGGGGCCACGGGATCTGTCAAATGGTCAGGATGACGCTATCGGCGGGAATTACTATTGGGTCGCGCGTCTGGAATCGGACTTTCCTCTGGGCCTGCCCGAAGAATTGGGCCTGCGCGGAGGCGTGTTCTATGATTTCGGTAACCTGTACAATATCGACGATGTAAACACTTCGGGTGCCAACATTGTCGGTGCGGATGGGTCTATCCGTCATGTTCTGGGTGTTGCAGTCCTATGGGAAACACCGTTTGGACCGCTGCGCTTTAACTTTTCGCAAGCGCTCAAGAAAGAGGACTTTGACAAGGAACAGAATTTCGACCTGACCATTCAGGCGAGGTTCTGATCTCGGATGCGAGGTAGTCTTCGAACCTATATGCAGGGCCCCATTCGGGCCCTGTGTCTTTTTCTGACCTTAACCCTGGCAGGACCGGTTACCGGACAGCAGCTTGGCGTGACACAAGCCAGCGTCCTAACAATCTCCAGCGAACGGTTGTTTTCTGACTCGGCGTTTGGACGTCGCATTCTCAGTGAGATCGAAGCAGAAGGGGCTCTGCTGGCTGCCGAGAACGAGCGGATCGTTGCAGAGCTCAGCGCGGAGGAGAAGGACCTCACCGAAAAGCGCGCCTCTCTGTCTGCTGAAGAATTTCGTCCCCTCGCAGAGGCGTTCGACAGAAAGGTTCAGAACCACCGAGAAGGGCAGCGCGCCAAGCTTGATGCCCTTGCGCGTCGCAGTGAAGATGCACGACAGATGTTTTTTGAACTCGCCCGCCCAGTATTGATCGATCTTTTGCGCGAATCTGGCGCCTCGGTCATTATTCAACGCTCCAGCGTGTTTCTCAGTTCGGATCTGTCCGATGTGACAGATGCCGCCATCACCCGAATTGATACAGCCATTGGTGATGGAACAACACTTGACGAAGGTACAGGCGAATAGGTTTGCTTGCCCTCGGGTCGCGGTGTTGCTAACCACATTGAAAAGAGAAATCCAGAACAGGATATCAGAACTATGAGCACGGACACCAAAAGCGCCGACATTCAGCTGATTCAACGGATATTGCCGCACCGCTATCCGTTTCTGCTGGTCGACAAGGTGGTCGAGATTTCAGGCTATCAGTCAGCGGTCGGCATCAAGAACGTCACTATGAACGAGCCGCATTTCCAGGGCCATTTTCCTGGTACGCCGATCATGCCTGGTGTGACCATTGTTGAAGCAATGGCGCAGACCGCAGGTGTTATGCTTGGCGTTGGGATGGATGTCATCGACAGCGACTTGTTGATCTATTTCATGAATATCGACAAGTGCAAGTTCCGCCGCAAAGTCGTGCCCGGTGACGTGCTCGAGATGCATGTTGAAACTGTGCGCGGCAAGAAGGGTGGCAAGATTTTCAAGTTCTCTGGCAGGGCCACGGTTGATGGAGAGGTCGCAGCCGAAGCTGAGTTCTCAGCCTATGTTGATTGGGACATGGAAAAGACAACATGAGTGGCATTCACCCTAGCGCAATCATCGAAGACGGTGCTCAGATCGGAGAGGGCTGTGTCATCGGCCCTTTTTGTTTTGTTGGTTCAAGGGTGCGGTTGAAAGACCGGGTAGAACTGAAGTCGCATGTTGTTGTTACCGGTGACACCGAGGTGGATGAAGACACCATAATCTTCAATTTTTCGGTCATCGGTGAAATCCCGCAAGACCTTAAGTTCGGCGGTGAAGATACGCGGTTGGAAATTGGCAAACGAAACCGTATCCGTGAACATGTAACAGTGAATTCTGGAACAGACGGCGGTGGCGGTGTAACCCGGATTGGCGATGACTGTTTGCTGATGGCTGGTGTTCACGTGGCTCACGACGTTCAGATTGGCAATCGCGTGATCATGGTGAACCATTCTGGTGCCGCGGGACATTGCATTATCGAAGACGATGTTATCGTCGGTGGGATTTCGGGTTTGCATCAATGGGTTCGTGTGGGCCGAGGGGCGATTATCGGCGCGCTGACGATGGTGCCCAACGACGTGATTCCCTATGGGCTTGTTCAAGCGCCTCGCGGCGAGCTGGACGGCCTGAATCTTGTTGGCCTCAAACGGCGTGGTGTCGCACGAGCTGATATTTCAGCTTTACGCGCAGCGTTTCGCGAATTGTCCGATGGTGACGGAACTTTTATGGACCGCGCCAAGCGCTTGGGTGAAGATGCCGAAAGCGAATATGTCCGCGAAATCGTCAATTTCGTAACCGGCGATTCGGATCGGTCCTTTCTGACACCGAGGAAGTAACATCATGTTGGCACTGATCGCGGGAACAGGTGTGTTGCCGGACGAAGTGGTTTCCTGTCTGGCTGAACGGCCCTTGATCTGCGCGATGGAAGGCTTTGCCCCGGATACTCTGTCTGCTGACATCGTTTTCCCGCTGGAACAGCTTGGATCATTCATCGCGGATCTCAAAACCCGTGGCGTAACTGAAATCTGTATGGCCGGAGCGGTTCAACGTCCCGCCGTTGACCCGTCGCGCATTGATGCCGCGACGATGCCGTTGGTGCCTATTCTGGTGCAGGCGATTCAGTCCGGCGATGACGGCGCATTACGGGCTGTCATTGGGATATTCGAAAACTCAGGCCTGAATGTCCGTGCCGCGCATGAGATTGCGCCTGAACTGCTGCCTCCGCTTGGTTGTTTGACAGAGGCACAGCCCTCAGACGCGGATCGGGCAGATGCGGATCGGGCATCCGGTATCCTGCGTGCCATGGGGGCAGCTGATATCGGCCAGGCCTGTGCAGTTTCCAAAGGGCAGGCTTTGGCGATCGAAGGGATTTTTGGCACCGCATGGATGCTCGAGTCTCTGACTCAACGGCCCGATGCGGGGGGTGGGGTGCTTTTCAAGGGTCCAAAGCCCGATCAGGACTTTCGCGCGGATCTGCCAGCTATTGGACCCGAAACCATTTCCAGCGCCGTCGCAGCTGGTTTGTCCGGGATCGTGATCGAAAAAGGCGGGGTGCTTGTATTGCAGCGACAACGTGTAATTGCTGAGTGCGATCGCCTGGGTTTGTTCCTTTATGTGCGTGAGCGAACCAACTGATGCGGGTGTTTCTGGTCGCCGGCGAACCTTCGGGCGATCGATTGGGCGGCGCGTTGATGGAAGGGCTACGTGCCCTTGTCCCAGATGTTACATTCGACGGGGTCGGCGGACCATTGATGCAGGCCCAGGGTCTGAACAGCCGCTTTCCGATGTCCGAATTGTCAGTGATGGGCCTGATTGAGGTATTGCCAAAATTCTTTCACCTCAAGCGCCGGATATCTGAGACAGCGCAGGCCGTGCTGGACACCAAACCTGACGTATTGATCACCATCGACAGTCCGGACTTCTCGTTGCGCGTTGCCAAGCTGGTCAAAGCGGCAAGCGATACTCGAACCGTCCACTATGTGGCCCCCAGCGTTTGGGCGTGGCGACCGGGGCGTGCGGATAAGATGGCCAAGGTCATCGACCATGTGCTGGCGTTGCTTCCGTTTGAGCCGCCCTATATGGAACGCGCCGGGATGGAATGCGATTTTGTTGGCCATCCGGTTGCAAGCGAACCCATCGCCTCAGATCGCGATATCCAGGAGTTTCGCGCCGCCTATGATCTTGGGGATGCTCCGCTGGTTCTTGCCTTGCCGGGGTCGCGCAAGGGTGAGGTTGACCGTCTGGCCCCTGTATTTGGTCAGGCCCTGGGGCAATTCCTAGCCGACCGGCCGGGTACGCGGGTTATTGTTCCGGCGGTTGCACATATGGTCGAGGCCGTAACCGAACATCTGCAGACATGGCCAGGCAATCCCGTCGTGATCGACCCGCGCAATGTTCCGACCGAAGAGGCGGTTCAGCAGAAACGCGCAGCTTTTGCCGCAGCGGACCTTGCTCTGGCGGCATCGGGTACCGTGTCGCTTGAACTTGCAGCCCAAGCAACACCCATGGTGATTGCCTACCGCCTCAGCTGGCTGACCCAGAAACTGGCAGTACGTATGGTCAATCTGGACACGGTTACATTGGTCAATCTTGTCTCGGAAACGCGTTCCATCCCGGAATGCCTGCTGGATGACTGCCTGCCGGACAAGATTGCCGTAGCGCTACGAGAGGTCGCCCTGAAACCTGACGCGCAGCGCAGCGCGATGGATCTGACAATGGAACGCCTGGGCCGTGGCGGCGACGCCCCTGGTTTCAGAGCTGCAAAGGCCGTGTTGGCCAGAATGCCGTCCTGATGGCCGAGTTCATCCTCTTTGGTTTTTCGGCCTTTCTGGCATTGATACTGACCAATCTGGATAATCTTGCCGCCTTGGTGGCGCTGATCTTGGTGTCAGGGGACAAGCGGGCCGTCTTTGGCTTTCTGTTCGCACAGGGCTTGGTGATTTCGGCGTCCTTGCTGTTCGCCATGGGGATCGAGGGCGTGATACCGGGCTGGGCCGGGTATCTGGGGATGATCCCGCTGACACTGGGCTGTCTGGCCGCCATCCGCCAATGGCGCGGGCAGGGCGCCGATACACCGGCGCATCTCGAAGCCGGAGCGTCAATTTTGGTGACAACCTTACTGTTTACCAGCCTGTCGATGGACACTTTGGCCGTTCTGGCGCCGTTATTGGCGGATTCAACGCTAGGCTTTCGGATCGCCGGAGCCTTCGGCGCAGGGCTTGCCGTGGTAGGATTGGCCACGCTGGCGCTGCTGGGCGCCAAATCTCCGCTCATCAGTGGTCGCATCGCGCGCAAGCTTGAGATGCTTGTTCCTTACGTGATGATCTGCGCTGGTCTTTATATTCTCAGCAACTCGTGGACCGACGCAGTTTAGTATCCGCGCCAAATCCAACCGCCGCCGAAGATGCGGCTGCCTTCGGATGCATAGAAGACACAGGCCTGACCGGGCGACACACCTTCTTCCGGGGTCAGCAACTCGACCTCGGCCGTGGTTTCCGAAAGTGGGCGGATGATGGCCTCACGCGGGGGGCGGGTCGAGCGAACCTTGACCAGGACGTGCCATTCATCGCGTGACGTAAACGGCTCATCGCCCAGCCAGTTGATCTCACGCACCGGAATGGTGCGGGTGGCCAACATTTCTTTGGGGCCAACCACAACCTGTTTCTTGTCGACATCCAGCTTCACCACGTAAAGCGGGTCGCTGAGGCCTCCGATACCAAGCCCGCGGCGCTGACCAATGGTATAGTGGATTACCCCGTTATGCTGGGCCAGCACACGACCATCCGCATGAACGATCTCACCCGGTTCCGCCGCGCCGGGGCGCAGCTTTTCGATTACGCTGGCATAGTTGCCGTTGGGCACGAAACAGATGTCCTGACTGTCGGGCTTGTCGGCAACAGCCAGCCCATATTGCGCAGCCATTTCGCGCGTTGCATCCTTGGAGGGCAGGTGGCCCAGTGGAAAGCGCAGGAAATCCAGCTGTTCCGGGGTCGTCGAGAACAGGAAATAGGATTGATCGCGGTTGGCATCCTCGGCGCTGTGCAATTCCGGCCCGTTGGGGCCTGTCTTGCGCTGAATATAGTGGCCGGTGGCCATGCAATCAGCCTCAAGATCCTTGGCGGTTTCCAGCAGGTCCTTGAATTTCACCCGTTCGTTACAGCGAATGCAGGGAACCGGCGTCGCACCGGCCAGATAGCTGTCGGCGAATTCGTCGATCACGGCGTCCTTGAAGATGTTCTCATAATCCAGAACGTAATGCGGAAACCCGCGTTCCTCGGCCACGCGGCGCGCATCGTGAATGTCGATACCCGCACAGCAGGCCCCCTTTTTGGCCAAGGCAGCACCGTGGTCGTACAGTTGCAGGGTGACGCCGATGACGTCATACCCCTGATCCGCCAAATGCGCGGCCACGACCGAGCTGTCCACGCCTCCGGACATGGCAACAACCACCCGTGTTTCAGACGGGGGCTTGGCAAAGCCAAGAGAGTTCAGCGGTGTCTCGGTGTCGAGGGCCATGACGGTTCCAGTACGGGTTAAGAAAGACCGGCAGAATATAGGAAAATTCTAGATACTCTCAAGGGGCGGTTTCACAACACATTAAGTAGCATGGTGTCAGCTTTGTCGCAGCACGAAGAGGACCGAAAGATGTATTTGCACAAAGTAGAGGGGCCCAGGTCGGTAACCCTGCCGGATGGAACGGTTTTATCCCGGGCTGATCTGCCGCCAAAAGAGACAACCCGCTGGGTGGCATCCCGTAAGGCGATTGTAGTCCGTGGCGTTCTTTACGGATTGATTACGCTTTCGGAAGCCAAAAACCAATATGGCCTCAGCGACGAAGAATTTAATTCCTGGGTTTCTGCGGTCGCAGAACACGGAACGGACGCATTAAAGGTCACTACGATAAAAAAATATCGACAACCTAAAGGAGAGCGTGAATAAATGATTCAACGGTAACGTCAGATTAACCATTTTTGAGCAGGCTCGATTTTAATTGGTAAATTGAGCTGAATTGGAGCAGTAAATGCGTATACTTCTTGTCGAGGATGATCCAACCACGTCCAAAAGCATCGAACTGATGCTGACACATGCCAATCTGAACGTATATGCGACAGATTTAGGCGAAGAAGGGATCGACCTCGCAAAACTTTACGATTACGACCTGATCCTCCTTGATCTCAACCTTCCGGATATGAACGGGCATGAAGTGCTGCGCCAGTTGCGGGTTGCGCGGGTGGAAACGCCGATCCTGATCCTGTCGGGGGCCGACGATACAGAAAGTAAAATTAAAGGCTTCGGATTTGGTGCTGACGATTATCTGACCAAACCATTCCATAGAGAAGAATTGGTTGCACGTATCCACGCCATTATTCGCCGCTCAAAAGGGCATTCTCAATCCATAATCCACACCGGGCGCGTTGCAGTGAATCTGGATGCGAAAACCGTCGAAGTGGAAGGCAAGGCCGTTCACCTGACCGGCAAAGAATATCAAATGCTCGAACTTCTGAGCCTTCGAAAGGGAACAACCCTGACCAAAGAGATGTTCCTTAACCATCTCTATGGGGGAATGGATGAGCCCGAATTGAAGATCATTGACGTCTTTATCTGCAAATTGCGCAAAAAACTTAGCAATGCCACCGACGGCGCAAATTATATCGAGACCGTCTGGGGCAGGGGATATGTGTTGCGCGATCCTCAGAAAAACAGCGTCGACGAACCTCGCATTGCGGTTGGCGCCTAGGCGCGCAAGTTTTACGTCGCCAAGGGTCCGGGGCGACACCCTCGTTCACTGAACAGCACGTCTGGACCTAGCCATGCCCTCGCCCTATCACTGAACTCCAAGAACAGTTGACGGGGCGAGGGCATGAGCAATTCTATTTCTGTATCAGACCTGACGGAAGATCAGGCACGCAATGAACTGGCGCGGCTGGCTGGGCTTTTACATCATGCGAACTCATTGTATCACCAGAAAGACGCCCCCGAGATTTCTGATGCCGACTATGATGCGCTGAAACTCAGAAACTCAGAAATCGAGTCGCGATTTCCGCAACTCAAGCGATCTGACAGCCCATCGGATATCGTTGGTGCCCGCCCCGCCGATGGGTTCTCCAAGATTTCACATGCCGTGCGCATGCTGTCTTTGGGCAACGCTTTTCATGACGAGGACGTCTCTGATTTCGATCGGTCTGTCCGAAAATATCTAGGGTTGGATGACGAGACGGGATTGAGCTATACGGCTGAGCCCAAGATCGACGGTCTCTCCCTTTCGCTTCGGTATGAGAGGGGTAGGCTTGTCCATGCGGCCACACGGGGAGACGGAGAAGTCGGGGAAAATGTTACCGCAAATGCGCTAACCATATCGGATATTCCACAGGCAATCACCGGCGCACCAGACATCCTTGAGGTTCGCGGCGAGGTCTATATGTCTCACGACGACTTTGATCGTCTAAATGAGAGCCAGTCCAAGAAAGGCGAAAAAACCTTCGCCAACCCGCGAAATGCCGCCGCAGGATCCCTTCGTCAGTTGGATTCCGCAATTACCCGTTCTCGTCCCCTCAAGTTTTTTGCTTATGCCTGGGGGGAGCTGTCTGAGCCTCTGGCAAGCACCCAATACGAAGCCATACAGCGCCTGAAGGAATTCGGATTTTCAACCAACCCGCTAACCCGTTTATGCACGGATACAAAGCAGATTCTGGATCACTATCGCAGCATCGAGCTGCAGCGTGCGACGCTTGGATATGACATTGATGGTGTGGTCTACAAGGTAAACGATCTTGCGCTGCAATCACGGCTTGGGTTCCGGTCCAGCACACCCCGCTGGGCAATTGCGCATAAATTTCCGGCCGAGCTTGCCTGGACCCGTCTTGAAGCGATCGACATTCAGGTTGGCCGCACCGGCGCGCTGAGCCCGGTGGCCAGGCTGCATCCGGTTACTGTCGGCGGTGTGGTCGTGTCGAATGCAACGTTGCACAACGAAGATTACATTTCTGGTAAAGACGCAAAAGGCGGCGAGATACGCGAAGGCAAAGACATTCGGATCGGCGACTGGGTTCAGGTTTATCGCGCCGGCGATGTGATCCCGAAGGTTGCCGATGTCGACATTTCGAAACGCCCGGATGATGCCGAAAAGTTCATCTTCCCGGAAAAATGCCCTGAATGTCACAGCGATGCGATCCGCGAGGAAGGTGACGCGGTCCGTCGCTGTACCGGCGGCGTTATCTGCCCTGCGCAAGCCGTTGAGAAATTGAAGCATTTCGTCTCACGCAAGGCCTTTGATATCGAAGGGTTTGGAGCAAAGCAGATTGAAATGTTCTATGACGATCCCGATCTGCCAGTTCGGACCCCCGCTGATATTTTTACTCTGAAACAACGAGATAGTGCGAATCTGAACAGGCTGGCTAATCGCAAGGGATGGGGGACGCAGAGCGCCGCCAATCTGTGGCAAGCGATTGATGAAAAACGAGTTATTCCACTGAGTCGGTTGCTGTTTGCACTGGGCATTCGACATGTCGGCGAGGCAGCGTCGAACCTAATCGCAACGCATTACGGATCATGGGATGAGCTGGAAAAAGCGGTTACCATAGCGCATAGTCAGACCGGGTCAGAATGGGATGAGCTGCTGAACGTTGACGGTGTTGGTGAGGTTATGGCCCGCGCATTGGTTTCAGCCTTCGCCCAACCTGCTGAACGGCAGAGCATCGACGATCTTGTGGCGCAGCTTGATGTCCAAGACGCGAAACGGCCCGATACCTCGGGCAGCCCTGTTGCGGGGAAGACAGTGGTTTTTACGGGAACGCTTGAAAAGATGACCCGCGCCGAAGCTAAAGCACGTGCCGAGGCACTGGGTGCTAAAGTGTCGGGGTCAGTGAGCAAAAAGACCGATCTTTTGGTTGCAGGACCGGGCGCTGGATCAAAGGCGAAAAAGGCGGCTGAACTTGGGATCGAGACGCTCGACGAAGATGGCTGGTTGCAGCTGATCGACGGCAAATGAGCGGTCGTCCCGAATCTCTGTTCCCGCTGTTTTCGCGGCTGGAAACGCTTGACGGCGTGGGGCCGAAAACGGCTCAGGTCTTGGCGCAGTCAGGTGTCGAGACCCCGCGCGACGTCTTGTTCGGGCTGCCATATGCGGTGATTGATCGGCGCAGGCGCGATACCATTCAAGGCGTCGATTTGCCCTCGACGCTGACCGTAGAAGTCACCGTTGGCATCCATCGCCCCCCTAGAAACAAGGGCGGTGCTTATCGTGTCCATGTTGAAGACAGCCAGACTGAATTTCAGTTGGTGTTCTTTCATGCCCGCGGCGACTACTTGCAAAAAGTGCTCCCTCAGGGCGCGCGCAGGGTGATTTCTGGCAAGATCGAGCTTTTCGACGGCATCGCTCAGATGGTTCACCCGGATCACATGCTGCCGCCTGCGGACGCAAAGGATATCCCTGAGTTTGAGCCTGTCTATCATTTGACCCAGGGGCTGACCCAGAAAACTGCCTTCAAGGCCGCGCGTAGCGCGGTTACACTTGCGCCGGAATTGACGGAATGGATTGATCCCGCGCAGGTCGCAAAAGAGAACTGGCCAGACTGGTTGAGCGCTGTACAAGCAGCGCATAATCCGCAGGGTGCGGATGATGTAGCGTCTTTTTCTCCAGCGCATGAGCGTTTGGCCTATGATGAGCTGTTCGCGCATCAACTGACGTTGGCATTAGCCCGCCAAAGAGAGCGCAGGGTCAAGGGGATCGCCAGCGCTGGTACGGGCAAGCTGCAATCCCGTGTGTTGTCGAACCTGCCATACAAGCCCACCAACGCCCAACAGCGCGCAATTCAAGAGATCGCAGGGGATATGGCCTCCGATACGCGCATGAACAGATTGCTTCAGGGGGATGTTGGGTCCGGCAAGACTCTGGTTGCGTTCATGGCACTACTGGTCGCGGTCGAGGCGGGCGGGCAGGGCGTCATGATGGCCCCAACCGAGATACTCGCTCAGCAGCATCTGGAAGGGTTGCGCCCCCTCGCCGAAGAGGCGGGCGTGGTTCTGGAAATCCTGACCGGTCGTGACAAGGGGGCGGATCGGCGTGCCAAGCTGTTGGCGCTTCAACGGGGGGATATTCACATTTTGGTGGGCACTCACGCCGTATTTCAAAGCGAT
The DNA here is from genome assembly GCF_059611265.1 of Ruegeria sp. CDSA241. Lineage (NCBI taxonomy): Bacteria > Pseudomonadati > Pseudomonadota > Alphaproteobacteria > Rhodobacterales > Roseobacteraceae > Ruegeria > Ruegeria sp. CDSA241. The sequence goes on along the minus strand of NZ_JBXWPF010000002.1, from coordinate 85,544 downwards.
GTCGCGTTTCAGGAATTACGGCTGGCAATCGTCGACGAACAGCACCGATTTGGGGTCCGTCAACGCATGGAGCTTTCGGAAAAAGGCAAGGGAGCAGATGTTCTGGTCATGACCGCAACGCCGATCCCACGCAGTCTGGCCCTGACTCAATACGGTGACATGGACGTGTCCGTACTTGATGAAAAGCCGCCGGGGCGAAAACCTGTCAAAACAGCGGTTGTGAGCACTGAACGGATTCAAGAAGTCGTCTCGCATCTGCAAAAAGCTATTGCTGAGGGCCGCCAGTGCTATTGGGTCTGCCCGCTTGTCGATGAATCCGAAGTATCGGATCTGACCGCTGCCGAGGAACGGTTCAAAAGGCTGCGTGCCATTTTGGGGGACGGGGTCGTAGGGCTGGTTCACGGCCAAATGCCGCCCGCCGACAAAGACGCTGCGATGAAGGCATTTCAGCAGGGGCAAACCAAAGTTCTGGTGGCGACCACGGTAATCGAGGTTGGCGTGAATGTTCCAAATGCCTCGATCATGGTTATCGAAAGGGCCGAGATTTTTGGCCTGGCGCAGCTGCATCAGCTTCGCGGTCGTGTTGGGCGAGGCGAGGCAGATTCGACATGTCTGCTGATGTATCAGCCACCCCTCGGCGAAGGGGGGCGCAAAAGGCTGGAAGTTCTGCGCGAAACCGAAGACGGGTTCAAAATCTCTGAGACAGACCTGCAAATGCGCGGAGCGGGCGATCTGATCGGTACTGCGCAGTCAGGTCTGCCGAAGTTCCGTATCGCCGATTTGGAAAGGCAGGCCGGTTTGATGGCAGTTGCGCAGTCTGACGCAAGGGCTCTGCTGGGCGTGGACGCCAAACTTGAAACGAAAAGGGGCAAGGCGGCTCGTGTTCTTTTGTGGCTGATGAAACAGGATCAGGCAATCCGTTTGATATCAGTTGGTTAGACGAAAACAGGAACATTAGTTCACAAATGTTCTCAAAAAGTTCTTTACCAAGACAGCAAAATATGAGAACAAAAGGTCAACAAAGGATTAAAACCCTGACCGGAGGAACCTATATGCTGACCCAGATCAAGACCACCCTAAATCGTTCCCAGTCGACGCTGCTGCAGGACGCAGCAGGTGCGGTTGCACTGGTGGTCATACTTATGGTCGCACTTCATCTTCCCGGAACGTATTAAGTCTTTCTGCCTGCGATCTCATGCCGATCACGCCGCGCTTGTCATCCCCATTTCAATCAAGGGTGACCTGCCTGTCCCAATACCCTTGAAGGGCCATGCCTCGGCCCCGCGCGGATATCCGGACCCCACATGAGAAACGCATTACCTGCCGCCGCCCTTTCCGCCCGAAAGGTGCGGCGGTTTTTTTTAGAGCTGACCGGTTTTCATAATTTCCAACAACGCCGACAGAACCGAGTTCACTGCGACCGATGCCAGGATCATCCCCATGACACGGCTGATGATGGCGGCGCCTGAATGGCCGATCAGCCGAATGATCGGCTCGGCCAGCAACATCAGGACAAAGGCAATCGCAACAACCGACAGCATGACCAAAGCCGTGATCCCCTGATCAGCAACACTGTACCTGTTGTTATCGGTCAAGATGACGATGGCCAGCATCGCACCTGGTGAGGCAAGCGAGGGGACGGCAAGAGGAAAGATCGCTGGGTTGTGTTTGTGGAGTTCGTCTTTGATGTCGTCCTCGGCAGCGCGCTGCTCGACTTCCTGTTTGGGCTCGCCAAAAATCATGGTCAGCGCGAACAGGAAAAGGATAATGCCGCCAGCGACTTGAAAAGAGTTCAGGCCGATATCCAGCGCCTCGATCAGCAGTTGCCCGAAGACCAGGAAAAACAATAGAATCCCGGCGCTTATAAGCGAGGCCACAAGCGCCATCTTACGGCGTGCGGCGGCCCCAAGCCCTGCGGTAACAGCGATGAAGACCGGGATTGTTCCAATCGGATCAATAACAACCCAAAGCGTGACAAAATGCTCAAGTAAACCGTTCAAAACTGGAATTCCCTTCGTTTATTCCGAAAGGCTATAACGTTTCGCCCGTCAAAACCATGTTTAGGCGCAATTTGCACGTTCCGCCTGTTCAAATGCCTCTGCGGTTGCATCAAGAACCAGCAGGATCGAGGCATGACGGTTCTTATATTCCCGTGCGGGCATCAAAACCTCTAGCCCATCAAATGGGGCCTCGGGTGCCGATCCATCCTTTTTCAGCATCGCGGACAGTTGCTCGCGCGCCTTTTCGACCTGGGCACGCGTTGTTCCGACGATTGCCCCGCCAACAACCGAAGCGGAGGCCTGTCCCAAAGCGCAGGCTTTCACGTCCTGACCGAACTCTGAAATTCTGCCATCCTGAACTTTGACATCAACCGTGATGGTCGACCCGCATAGGGGCGAGCGTTTTTTCACCGTAGCGTCAGCGTCATCAAGCCGGCTTAGATGTGGAATGTCAGCAGCAAGGGCCAGAATTCGGCCAGAGTATAGCTTTATCAGGTCATTCTCGCCGGACATGGCTTTCCCTCGTTGAATGTTCCCAATACATAGTGGCCATCCACCGGGATGCAAAAGGTTTTTGTCATGTCTTCCTCAGTCGCGTTCGATGCATCGAGTTTGAAATTCAACGAGGCCGGGCTGATTCCGGCCATCGTTCAGGACGAAAATACGGGCGAGGTATTAATGATGGCCTGGATGAACCAGAGCGCCATTGAAAAGACGCTTGAAACCAGACGCGTTACCTATTGGTCCCGCTCGCGCCAGTCATTCTGGATCAAGGGCGAAAGCTCGGGCCATGTGCAGGAATTGGTTGATCTCCGCGTGGATTGCGACCGGGATTGCCTGCTTGTCTTTGTGCGCCAGACCGGTCCGGCCTGCCACACCAACCGTCGGTCGTGCTTTTACACAGCGGTCAGAGACGGGGACGAGGTCGAACTCATGGCCCCCATGGCCTGATCGGTCAAAGCCCGACCATCGCCCGAATATCTTCGGGCGTCGCCCCTTCGTCGCGAAACTTGGCAATGGCACGCGCATCGTCGCGTTTAGCCAGCCGTTTGCCGGCCTGATCGCGTATCAGGCGATGATGCAGGTAGATGGGTGTCGGCAAATTCAACAACGCCTGCAGCAGAACGTGGATACGTGTGGCTTCGAACAGATCCTGACCACGAACCACATGCGTAACTTTTTGTGCAGCGTCATCCAGAACGACCGACAAGTGATACGACGTGCCCATATCCCGGCGCGACAGAACGACATCACCAACCGTTTCCAGCATCTCGGCCTTGGTAAACCGGACCCTGCCAGATTCCGCGCCCGGGCCTTCTCCTATCTCTTGAAACGATGCGGTGTTATTATCGTTCTGAAACAGACTTCTAGCTTGTTCTATTGCTGTCGCCATATCCAATCGCAACGGAACATCCAGCGGGCGTGGCTGTTCTGTTGAACCCTGCTGTTTCCAGCGCACACGACATGTTCCCGGATAGATAAGACCGTCCGGACCATGAAGCGGGGCTCCTTCCTGGGGAGCGCTGGCCGCGTTGGCGATGTCTTTTCGGTTGCAGCGGCACGGGTACAGCAGCCCCCGCGACCACAGATCGTCTAGCGCGGCATCATAGGCGGCAGCTCGTGTGGATTGGTACAGCACCGGTTCAGGCCAAGACAGGCCAAGCCAGTGCAAATCATCGTAAATCTGGGTTTCCCATGCCGGGCGCGAGCGAGATCGGTCGATGTCCTCGATCCTCAGCAAAAACTGGCCATTCTTCGACTTTGCAAAATCATGTGCCAAAATCGCCGAATAAGCGTGGCCAAGATGCAGCGGTCCTGTAGGTGATGGTGCAAATCTGGTTACTAAAGTCACACTTTTTCAACAATATAAACGTCAGACTTCATGTCCATTCCCGGAAGGTGCGGGCCGTATTCGCGGAACAGCAATCGTGCCGCGCCCATATCCAGCCAATCGCTGAGGCGAACGGTGTAGCTGTGATCTTCAAGCGTATGATCATTAAAGGAAAAAGCAATAAGGCCGCCTGACGGTAACGCGTTGATGAGCATATCCAAAGTCTCAGGTGGTGCGGCACCCACGCCGATGACCCCGATTGCGGTGATGACCTTATACGCGCCAGACTGCAGCGGGCTGGGATCTGCGATGTCAAAGCTGATCAGGTTGCGATAAACCCCCTTTGCCAGAGCGCCCTCTAACATCTGCGGGGTGGGGTCTATTCCATCGACGACCTCAAATCCTACCGCGTTCAGTGCGACACCCGACAGACCGGTACCGCAGCCATAGTCCAGAATTGGGGTTTTGGGCTCGGGCAGTTGCGACCAGAGAGCCCGGGCGATACGTCCCGGGGTCGCATAACCGTTTGACCCAACCTCATCATCATAAGACGAGGCCCATTTTTGATAATGTGCTTTGGTCGCCTGAGGCGAATCCAGCCCATAGACATCCTTTAGGAATTTATCGCTCATACCGATATGTTAGGACGTCGGGGCCGGACCCGTCCAGTCACCAATGCGCCAACCACTTGGTCCATTCTTCCTTGGCCCGGTCAGTATAGGCCTTGTAGCGGTCTTTTCGGCCACGCCGACCGCCTTTTAACCCATCGACAGGACGGAACAGACCGAAATTCACGTTCATTGGCTGGAATGTCTTTGCCTCGGCACCGCCAGTGATGTGGTGGATCAAAGCGCCCATGGCACTGTCCTGCGGAACTTCGGGAACGGTACGGCCCAACATCTCGGCAGCAGCCAGACGTCCGGCCAAAAGACCCATCGCGGCGCTTTCCACATAACCTTCAACACCGGTAATCTGACCAGCGAACCTGATATTGGGCTTTGATTTCAGCCGCATCTGGGAATCCAGCAATGTCGGAGAATTGATGAACGTATTGCGATGAATACCGCCCAGCCGCGCAAAACTGGCATTCTCCAACCCAGGAATCATGCGGAATACATCGGTTTGGGCTCCGTATTTCATCTTGGTCTGAAAACCGACGATATTGAACAATGTTCCCAGGGCGTTATCCCGGCGCAGTTGAACCACCGCGTGAGGCTTTACCTCGGGCTGATGCGGGTTCGTCAGGCCGACCGGCTTCATCGGTCCGTGGCGCAACGTTTCACGACCGCGCTCGGACATAACCTCTATCGGAAGACAGCCATCGAAATAGCCTGCGGTCTCTCCTTCATGGAACTCGGTCTTGTCGGCGGCCAGCAGGGCGTCGATGAAGGCGTCGTACTGTTCTCGGTCCATCGGACAATTCAGGTAAGCGGTGCGTTCTTCTTCGGTCTCACCCTTGTCATACCGAGATTGCATCCAAGCTTTGCTCATGTCGATGCTGTCTGCATATACGATTGGTGCAATGGCATCAAAGAACGCCAACGACTCGGCGCTGGTTTCCGCGCGGATTGCTTCTCCCAATCCAGCAGACGTCAGAGGGCCGGTGGCAAATATCCATTGGCCGTCAGAGGGCAGGGCGGTCACTTCTTCGCCAGTGATTTCGACAAGGGGGTGAGCCTTTAACTTGGCCGTCACAGATTCCGCAAACGGATCGCGATCCACAGCCAATGCGCCCCCGGCCGGCAGTCGGTGCGCATCTGCCGTTTTCAAGATCAACCCTTCGGCCTCGCGCATTTCCCAATGCAGCAGTCCAACGGCGTTCTGTTCGTCATCATCCGACCGGAATGAGTTCGAGCAGACCATCTCGGCCAAGTTGCCGGTCTGATGCGCAAAAGTTCCGACTTTTGGGCGCATTTCGTGAATCACGACCTCGACGCCCATTTCCGCCGCCTGCCAGGCAGCCTCGGACCCGGCCATGCCGCCGCCCACGATATGCAATTTCTGTGTCATAAGCTGCCACATAGGGCACAGAAGATCGCAACGCAACACAGCAGCGATGGCGCACGGGAAATCATGTTTTCAAGGGATTTTTGGGGTCGCCGATGCGGGAATGTCTGCGCCAGTGAGAGAAACCAGCTCGGAGGGACCTTCCGCCCACGGCGACCCAAAAAGTGTTCAAGGCCTTAGCCTCGTCTCAGCATTGCCACAGTAACGCCCATTTGAAAAGTCCAAAAATGGCGACATTGCGGAAAAATATGCATGACAAATTCCTTATTGGCTCCAATTTGGATCTCTTTTTCCGATAAATGCAGATATTCCTTCTTCGGTATCCCGATGCATCATATTCTGAGCCATTACCTCGCCGGTATAGGAATAGGCCTGATCCAATGGCATATCCAACTGGCGGTAGAAGGCCTGTTTTCCGACTTTCACGGCAGATCCCAGTTTGGAGGCAAGCTGCTCGGCCAGTGAAACAGCCTCATGCTCCAACAGCATTTCTGGCACCACGCGATTGACAAGACCCAGCTCAGCAGCTCGTGACGCCGGAATGAAATCTCCGGTCGTCAACATCTCGAAGGCGTGTTTGCGTGGAATGTTTCGGCTAAGAGCAACCATTGGAGTCGAACAGAACAGCCCGATATTCACACCGTTTACGCCAAACCGCGTCCCTTCGGCAGCTACAGCAAGATCGCAGGTTGCAACCAACTGGCATCCGGCCGCCGTAGCAATGCCGTGCACCTGGGCAATTACCGGCTGCGGAAGCGACTGAATCGAAAGCATCATTTTCGCACAGCGATTGAATAGGTCCTGGAAATAGGCTTTGCCGCCGTCTTCAGATTGGCGCCCAGCTGTCATCTGTTTCAGATCATGACCCGCACAAAAAGCTTTGCCTTTACCAGAAAGGATCACCGCCCGGATGGAACTGTCTTCGCGCAGAGTATCAAGTTCAGTCTGCAGTGCAGCCAGCATTTCGTCACTTAGGGCGTTGAGTCGGTCTGGCGCATTCATTGTAAGCCTAGCCACGGCGTCTGCGTCATTTCGTTCCAGAATTCCCATCTTGCCCTCCGATCTGATGTGAGGCCAACTCTAGGTCGGCAAATCCAGGAGGGGAAGTATGTCATTGGCAATGAATCGGGAGGAACTGGAGGATTATATGAGCCAAATCTTCCCCCAGGTCAGTCAGGATTATTCGGTCCGGGATCTGACCGAAGAGTCCATCGTCATGAGACTTGCCGTTGGCGATCGTCATTTGCGCCCCGGTGGGACCGTCTCGGGGCCGTCTATGTTTGGATTAGCTGATGTAAGCGTTTACGCACTGATCCTGGCGCGCAGGGGCCAGCAGTCTCTGGCCGTGACAACCGGTTGTTCAATGGACTTCATGCGTAAACCAGATGGAAATGCAGATTTGATTGCGCGCTGCACCTTGCTGAAGCTAGGAAAAACCCTTGCCGTAGGTGACGTTCTAATATTTTCGGAAGGGTCAGACAAACCCGTCGCACGCGCAACGATGACCTATTCTTTACCACCAGAGGGGTCAGCTGCGGCAGCTTTTGGGTGAAAAAATGGCCGGGATAAACCCGGCCAAGGAAGAGGTCCCATATAGGGACTGGGGATTACCTAGCCCTGCCAAAAAGGGCGTTCGATCTCTCGTCTGGCCTGATAATTAGTCAGGCCCACATCCTTCAGCAGCCTGTCATCGAGATTGGACAAGTTAATTCGGCTGCGGCGTTGCCGCTCCCATTTTGTGACCGTCGCCGCAAACCGCACGGCCAGTGCGGCAATCAGCGGCAGCCGGGGGCTGTCGTTAAGCGCTATCAGGGCGGGGTTGTGCATTGCGCGTGTCATCTTGGAGTTCCTTTCAAATTGTATTGACACAAACGTAATATGTTCGGTATGAACACTTGATACATTCAGAATTGTGCTGCAATCAAAGGAAGAATTGTAATGGATACAATTTGGCCAGAGTCACTGCCTAAATCCAAAGGGCCAAAATATACACTGGTCGCCGATACAATTCGAAAAGCTATAGATAACAATCTTTTGGAAGTCGGTACAAAGCTGCCGCCGGTACGGGAACTTGCCTATAGGTTACAAATCACACCGGGCACCGTTGCGCGCGCCTATACAATACTCACAGACGAAGGTCTGCTCAGCGCCGAAGTAGGACGTGGTACATTTGTGGCCCCGCCCAAGGCGCCTCTGCTCGATGATGTCTGGGCTCGGCAACTTCATCTCAGAGATGACAAATATGAAGCCAATGTCAGCCTGTTCAGCCCAAGGCTCGCCGATATGGGGCAGGTGGCCCTGATCCGCGAATGTATGCAGAAAGTGGCACAATCCGATCCACGCCTGTTTATGAACTATCCAACCCGCGATGCGTATAAACCTATGCGACAGGCTGTTGTAGATTGGCTTTCCGATTTGCCATTGGGACCAATTTCGCAGGACGATATCGTTCTGACCCACGGCGGACAAAACGGCCTTTGCCTTGTATTTCAGACAATATTACGCGGACCAAAGCCGATCGTTCTGGTTGAGGATCTGTCATACGCGGGGTTCCGACGCGCCGGTGAGTTGATGCGTGCAGAGGTCGTTGGCGTAAAGATGGACAAATGGGGCGTGGATCCCAACGCTATGGAGCATGTCCTTCGCCAGTCGGCGGCGCAGGCCATATGTGTCTCACCCGAGGTTCAAAATCCGACCGGCTCACATACGCCACTGGAACGCCGCAAAGAAGTTGTGGAAATCGCGCGGCGGTTTGGCGTCCAGATAATCGAAGACGACTGCTACCGCATGGGTGATGCAAGAGCGCCCAGCTATCGCGCCCTGGCGCCGGAAAGGGGATGGCATGTGTCGTCGATCTCGAAGATCTTGACGCCCGCACTGCGTGTCGGGTTTGCCATAGCGCCGCGCGAGCGCAGCGTTGATCTGCGCCGTTCAGCGGAATATGGCTATTTTGGCCTTGCTCAGCCGCTTGCCGAACTGGCGCGGCTGATGTTGTCTGATCCGCGGACGCGCCAAATCGCAAAAGATGTCCGGACCCGGATGGGGGAATATGTGCGCGTGGCCGTAAACGCCCTGGGTGGGTTCGACCTGAACTGGGCCTCAGATGTACCTTTTGTCTGGCTGAACTTGCCTTCTGGTTGGCGAGCGGCTGCGTTCAGCCGCGCAGCCGAGCGAGAGGGAATTCAACTGCGGTCTGCCGATGAGTTTGCTTTGCGTGACGGGCGCGCGCCCAATGCGGTGCGCATTGCCATGAACGGGCATGTATCGTTGGATCAATTCGAGGACGCAATGCAGCGTCTCAGGCGTTTGCTGGATAATCCACCCGAACAGATTTCGGTGTAAGGGGACGCTTAATGGATATTCGGGAAATGCGGGACAGGGGATTTGTCGTCACACCGATGCTCAAAAGTGACTTCGAAGACCTGCACCTTGCAGCCAGCGATCCGTTGATTTGGGCCGGGCATCCCGCCAAATCCCGCCATCAGAAAGAAGTTTTCGCCCCTTATTTCGATTTTCTGTTGAGCGCAGGTGGGTCAGTGACAGTACGCGAAGAGGCGACAGGCCGGGTCATCGGGTGCTCTCGCTATTATGAGCCTCCCGAAGTTCCCGGGGGCATCGGCATCGGATACAGCTTTATCACCCGTGATCACTGGGGCGGAGCCAGCAATCGGGCGATCAAATCGCTGATGGTAAATCAGGTGTTCGGCGAACTGGATGAGGTCTGGTTTCATATCGACCCAACCAACTTGCGATCACAAAAAGGGACCGCGAAACTTGGGGCGCGGTACGTTGATACCCGGCAACTTGTTCTTGGTACCGGGGCTGGGCAGTGGATGCGTTGGGTATTGACGGAAAAAGATTGGCAAAAACATGGGGTAAAATAATACCTATTTTGTAATACATTGTTTTTGCTAAGTTAAAACTGATTTGCGTGTATTGACCCGCCTTTCGCGTGGGTTTAAACCCCATCCATCGAATTCGGACCGCTCCGTATGGGGGCGGTCTTTCACATCAAACAGGACTATCCTGCCATGAAAACCTTTTCTGCAACACCTGCAGACATCGACAAGAAATGGATCCTGATCGACGCCGAGGGCGTTGTTCTGGGCCGTCTTGCCTCGATCGTCGCCATGCGTCTGCGTGGCAAGCACAAGGCGTCGTTCACCCCGAACATGGACATGGGCGACAATGTCATCGTGATCAACGCTGACAAAATCCAGATGACCGGCAAGAAGCGCGAAGAGAACTTCTACTGGCACACTGGCCACCCGGGCGGCATCAAGTCGCGCACCAAGCAGCAGATCCTCGAGGGCAAATACCCCGAGCGCGTCGTGACCCAGGCGGTCAAGCGCATGCTGCCGGGCAACCGCCTATCGCGTCAGGTTATGACCAACCTGCGTGTTTATGCCGGTGCCGAGCATCCCCATGAGGCGCAAGCGCCCGAAGTTCTGGATGTTGCATCCATGAACAAGAAAAACACCCGGAGCTAATGACCATGGCTGATCAGATCAATACTCTCGAAGAGCTGAGCGCCGTAGCAGGCGTTGAAGTTGTGGCCGAAGAAGTCATCGTGCGTGAACCCGTACGCGACGAACTGGGTCGTGCCTATGCCACCGGCAAGCGTAAAGACGCTGTTGCCCGCGTTTGGATCAAGCCGGGTTCCGGTAAGGTCACCGTGAACGGCAAAGACCAGGACGTGTACTTTGCACGCCCCGTTCTGCAGCTGATCCTGCGCCAGCCGTTTCAGGTTGCCGGCGTAGAAGGTGAGTTCGACGTTGTTGCAACCGTCAAAGGCGGTGGCCTGACCGGTCAGGCCGGTGCGGTCAAGCACGGCGTCTCGAAAGCGCTGCAACTGTACGATCCGTCGCTGCGTGGCGCACTGAAAGCCGCTGGTTTCCTGACCCGCGACAGCCGCGTTGTGGAACGTAAGAAATACGGTAAGCGCAAAGCGCGTCGTTCGTTCCAGTTCTCCAAGCGTTAATCGCTGGCACGAACCTTCAAGACTGTTTCAAACGGCCGCACAATGTTGCGGCCGTTTTTCTTTTGTTGATTGGGATTTGGTTTGCCGAATCTGTTTTCGAACTCAGCCAGCTGCTTTGGTTTCGATCAGCGGGGCCAGAATCTGGAACATGAAATCAGACAGAACCCTGTTGCCGTCGGCATTCAGATGACCATCGTATCTGAAATACAGATCTTTACCTGTGGAGCTGTATTCTTCGGTGAGGTAGGGCAACGCTTCGTGCCACTGAAATCCTTGCTCGGCCACCACACCCTCCATCAGGCGGTCGGGTAGGCCGGGATCAACCTCGGGATCAGAAGATGTTTTTGCGGCCTGGAGAACCTGAAACAACTGTGGGACAGACACGACCACAAGCTCGGATCCCTGCGACTGCGTGAAGGTGGCCATGCGGGTAAACACCTGCTTTGTCGTCTCGACTTTGGCCTGAAACAGCTCGCTCATCGGGGTGGTGAAAAACGCCTTTCGCGGCGTCATCAGGTACAGTTGGGTATAGCTCTGATCGTTGGCCATCAGCATTCGCTTTAACATCGTGACCGAGTGCAGCGAGGATTTCTTGATATTCCCGGACCCCACAACCGAGCTGACATCGCTGTAAGCGACATCAACGCCATCAACGGTCCGAATAGGCTCATTTGCAAACATATCGTTGGGAAGAAAGGTCACCAGCACAATATCGGGGTTATATTTTTCGCTTAACCGCTCAAGATACAGCGCCTGTTGAGATGTGTTATATCCCGGCACGCCTGCGTTGATCAGCTGCACAGACATGCCTTCATCCAGGAATTTCTGGGCCAAAAGTTCAGGCCAGATATTGCCCAGCTCGTTTGAAGCGCCGAAGGTAAATGAATCCCCCAGCAGCAGGATCTTGATGGTGCTTCCATCGTCTGCGGCATTGGCTGGAAAACGCGTTTCACGAAACCCGTTTTCGTCGACTTTATACTCGACCGTGAACTCTGGTGCATTGATGGCGACGACAGTGTTTGGCCTGTTCGTATGCCCGACGACCGGGTCCTTCAATCCAAGTGGACCACCCTCTGGATATGTTGTCAGAACGCCTTGTGGTGACAGCCAACGGATGCCCAGCTCCACACCAGCAAGAAGCGTTGCAGAGATCATCACGATGATCAGAAAGTTCAGAATTTTTGACCGCATTTTTTATCTAACTACCTAGAATACCATTTACTGAATTGGTCCCGTTTTCGTGGTAATGACGAGGACGCACAAAACACATTTCTGAATGTTGAGATTAACAGCCCGCACACGTCAAGCGTGAGACGAAAAGAAAGTCGCTCCAACACGGATTTGTCAGTCCGTTTCACGTCCTAAAGCCTGTTGAGCCAAAGTAAGGAATTTCTGCCGAGTCTGGTCGATCTTTCGTTTATTCAGGCTTGGGAACCACCTGCGAACTGGGATCGCCTGCTTATTTCCGAAACTGTCTATCCAGACCCATCGTCCTGAGCTGTCGGCCAGCGTCTGATAGACGATGTTGCCGGGGTTCTGGTTACTGACCAAAACGTTCTCTTTGACCAAAATATCAAAATGCGCGTTCAACGAATCCAAGTGATGCGGCTTAAGGCGACGGCTTTGGACCAAGCCAATAAGGCTGGGCGATAGCTGTCCGTCAGGCTCGGAAATCCGCTCGTACATAAGCGCCAGACCCAGGTCCGTCTGAACCACACCTCGCACCTCACATACGGGGATAGGGGCAGCGGATTTCTGGTGACGCACCATAAGATCAAACGACTCGTGAAACTCGCGCAGAAATCCTTTGAACGCCGTCGAGCGTCGAAACATCCGATCAAACCAGGTATCCGTCACAAGATGAGCTTCGTCATCTATCGTCTGAGGTTGCGGGATCTTCAGCAGAGTGTCCGGCAGATCAGGGTGTTGATAGACAAATTGCCGATTACCCTGCGCGATGATCTTACGATCTTTCAACGACAACAGATTTTCGATTCGAGTTTTTTCCATTTGGCTTAACTATAGCGGTTTTGCATTGGAACCAATTATCCGCAGGTGGATAGCTCAAAACAAAATGAAAAAGCCGTCCGTATTGGAACGGACGGCTCGTGGTTTCTAACGCCTGAATGCTGATCAAACTCTGTTTTTCAGTCGTTACTCTTCGTGGACCAGCTTCCAAGCACCGTTTTCAACAACGCTCACAAACACCGTATCGGCACCTTGGTGGTCGTCCGGCGAAAACGAGATGTGGTTTCCAACCAGTTCGTCGTTGTAGTCGAGTGTCTCCATTGCAGCGATGAAACTGTCATGAGTCAGATCGGGGCCGGCGGTTTCCAGCGCCTTAACCATCATTTCAGCCGCGGAATAGCCCAACATCGCAAATCCAACGGGGTCTTCGCCTGTTGCAGCCTTATACTCTTCGATGAAGGCTGCAGGGGCCGGTTGATCCGCGCGGGCCCACAAATCCAGCCATGAGGCGGCGGCATAAAAACCATCCGTTACGCCACCCGGCACCTGGGCAACGACGGTTAGGAAGCTGGCTGATGTTCCCAAGAATTTCATATCCGTTAGACCCATCTTTTTGGCGGTGCCAACCACAGAGATCGCCTGCCGAACGCCAAGGGCCATGGTGACGATGTCGCAGCCTTCATCTCTGAGCTTGCTCAGAGAGCCCACGAAATCGGTCTCATCGGGCTTGTGGGTGGTTTCTGTGACAAAACCGATCCCAGCCTCTTCGGCACCCGCCTTGCTGCCTTCCAGAATCTCCTCGCCGAAATCGGTGGGCAGATACATGGTGCAGACTGTTTGCGATCCGAATTCGCCGGCCAGATAGTTCACGCCAACACGCGCCTGATCGAAATAGGTGGAAAAGGACGTGAATTTGTTGCGCACTGGTTCTTGCAGCATTTTCTGCGACGACGTCAAAGGCGCGACATTCGGAATGCCCTTGGGATCCAGCAGTTTGAATCCGGCCAGGTTCATCGGCGTACCCAGAGATTGCAACATCGCAAACACCTTGTCGCGGTTCAGCAACTTGTTGTAGCCCTGCATCGCGCGCGGCATCTGATAGCCATTATCCTCAACCACAAAACGGATGGTCCGACCGTGAACACCACCTGCAGCGTTTACGCGGTCGAACACCACATTGGCGCCTTTGGTGGCTGGGACACCAACGGCGGCGAAGATACCGCTCAGATCATTGACCGACCCGATTACGATCTCATCATCCGTAACACCCTGTGTCTGAGCGCTGGAGAGTGTCGCGACAGCCGTCAATACTGTGGCAGCGGACAGCCGTTTAATCAGATTCCTCATTATAATCCTCCCTTTGGATAACGTTTTGTCTAATTGTACATGTCTTCAATAAGATGTTCGTGTTTCTTTTCCACAAAGCTGCGCTTGAGCTTCATTGTGGCCGTCAGTTCGTCATCATCTGCCGTCAGCAGAACATCTATCAGGCGGAAATCCTTGATCTGCTCAACCCGTGCGAAATCCTTGTTTGCGGCACCAACTTCGTCTTTGATCTGGTCCCGAACCTCGGCGGAGGCACAAAGAGAGGCGAAATTCGAGAAGGGAACCTTTCGATCCTGCGCAAATTTCTCCACGTTTTCCTGATCAATCATGATTAGTGCAGTCAGGAACTTGCGCTTATCGCCAATTACAACTGCGTCCGAGATAAAGGGGCTGAACTTGAGACGGCTTTCAATCTCGGCCGGGGCTATATTTTTGCCGCCCGCCGTGATGATAAGATCTTTGAGGCGACCCGTAATGGTCACGAAACCGTCTTGGTCGATCTCGCCCATATCACCAGTACGCAACCAACCATCGGCAGTGAAAGTCTCGGCTGTTTTGGCGTTGTTTCGCCAGTAACCCTGAAAGATGTTCAACCCTTTAAGCTGAATCTCTCCGCCTTCGGAAATACGGACGTCATTGACCGGCACAGCCTTTCCAATGGTTCCGATCCTGTTGTTTCCAAGTGTATTCAATGTCGCCAGGCCCGATGTTTCGGTCATACCAAAACCTTCGACCAGAGGTACACCAATGGCCCAGTACCATTTCAGCAAGTCCGCCGAAATCGGAGCGGCGCCGCTTCCACCGCGCCGCATATTGTCCAACCCCAGCATCCGGCGCAGGTTACGCAGAACCAAACGGTCCCAAAGCCAGTACTGCGCGGCAACACTGGCCGGGACCGGCTTGCCCGCCAGGATATATTCGGCACGTGCCAGACCCGCCTTTACCGCCATTCCAAAGGCCGCGCGCCCGGTCGAGGTTGCATCCTGGGCCATGATCTGAACCTGAGAATAGATCTTTTCCCATATACGCGGGACCGCCGTAAACGTCGAAGGAGAAACCTCTTGCAGATTTGCGAAAACAGTCTCGGGGCTTTCGGCAAAGTTGACGACAGATTTCGTTGCCAGCGGGAAATATATGGAAACATCACGCTCGAGGATGTGGCAGAGCGGCAAAAAGCACAGCTGTTCATCTGTTTCCAATGCGGGCAAGGAATGGGCGCCGGCTTCGATTGCGGCCAGGATGTTCTCGTGGCTCAGCATTGCGCCTTTTGGCATGCCGGTCGTGCCGGACGTATAGACAAGAAGGGCGGTATCCTGCGGGGATGCAAGCGCGATTTCGGCGTCAAAGCGGTTCGGCTCTTCACGCTCGGTTTGCTGACCTAGCTCATAAAGATCGCCGATCAACATGCAGCGGTCATGGTCCAGGTCATGCAGACCTTCATCCTCAAGGATGATAACCTTCAAAAGATTGGAAAGATCACCTTCGACCTCAAGGAACTTGTCCAACTGCTCTTCATTTTCGACCACCAGAAAACGGCTGTCACTGTCATTGATCAGATATTTCAGTTGCGCGGCCGAATCCGTCGTATAGATGCCCGAGGCGATCCCCCCGACGCCCTGAATGCCCATATCGAACCAAGCCCATTCTTTTCGGTCCTCGGACAGGATCGATACGACCTCACCGCGTTTCAAACCGAGCTTTTGCAGGGCGAGGCCTATCCATTTCGCGTGCTGCCAGTAATCCGTCCAGGAATAGGATTTCCAGATACCGAAATCCTTTTCACGATGCGCCGTACGCGCGCCCAAATTGGCACAACGCTTTTGAAATAGTTGCCCGATGGTTGTGCATTCATCTACATAGACAGGTCGCTGACCGGGATTTGCGTTGTACTGAACACCGTTGATCATGATCTGAGAGGGCAGGGTGCTTATATTCATGCTGCTCACCTCCACGTCTTCTTGCGTTTCCAGCGGCGGTTTTCACGCGCACCTTCTTCCTGCACGCCCAGATAGAAATTCTGGATATCTTCTGACCGCATCAGTTCATCCGCAGCGCCATCCATGACAATGCGCCCAACCTCCATGACATAGCCGTGATGGGCCAGTTCCAGCGCAGCATTGGCGTTCTGTTCAACCAGCATCATCGTCATGTTCTGTTCATCATTCAGGCGCTTCAGGATTCCGAAAATCTCTTGCACAAGCAAAGGAGACAGGCCCAGCGAGGGCTCGTCCAGTAACATTATCCTTGGATTTGCCATCAATCCCCTCCCGATTGCCAACATCTGTTGTTGGCCTCCGGATAAGGTCCCCGCCTCTTGATTGCGGCGTTCTTTCAGGATCGGGAAGTATGAAAAAACCAGATCGCGATCCTGATCAATTTGCCCCCGGTCCGACGAGGTATAGGCCCCGAGACTCAGGTTCTCATCCACGGTCAAAAGGGGGAATACTTCGCGCCCTTCGGGTACGTGGACGACGCCTTTCTGCACAACTTTATGTGGCTCGGCCCCTTGAATTTCGACCCCGTCAAAGCTGATCTTGCCCTTTTCTGGGTCCATTACGCCGGACACGGTTTTCATCAATGTAGTCTTGCCGGCCCCATTAGCCCCAAGGATCGACACGATTTTACCCGGATGCACATCCAGCGACACGCCCCGGATTGCCATGATTGGCCCGTAAAAACTTTCGACATTGCGAATGGTCAGGATCGGATCGCTCATGACACTTTCCCTAGATAGGCCTCAACCACTGCCGGGTGTGACTGTACCTGCGCAGGGGTTCCCAGTGCGAGCATTGCCCCATCCGCCATTGCAAGGACCCGATCCGAGACGCCCGAGACCAAAGCCATGTCATGTTCGACCATCAGCACCGTAATCCCCATCTGCCGCCGGATATCATCTATCCACCAGCGCATATCGGTCGTTTCCTCGACCGACAGCCCCGAGGCCGGTTCATCCAGCAGTAACACCTTGGGATCGGTGGCCAGGGCGCGGGCAACTTCAACCACTTTGCGCACACCGTAAGGCAGGCCGGATATCATCTTGTCGCGATAGGCCTGTAGATCAAGAAAATCTATGATCTCTTCCACATTTTCACGGTTTTCGATCTCTTGCCGCCGGGCCGACGGCAGAAACAGCACCTCGGATAAAAGTTTTGTCTTGCGGTGCCGATGACGCCCGACCAGCAGGTTCTGCAGAACAGTGGCGTGTTCGAACAGTTCGATATTCTGAAACGTCCGCGCAACACCAAATGCTGCAACGCCGGACGGTTTCACCTGCAGCAAGTCATGCCCGTCATACCGGATTGAACCCTCTTTTGGTTCATAAAAGCGCGAGATCAGATTGAAAACGGTCGATTTACCCGCGCCATTGGGGCCGACTATGGCAAAAACCTCGCCGTCTTCGACCGAAAAGGACAGGTCGTTCACAGCCGTCACGCCACCAAATTTCAAAGTGACATTCTTAAATTCAAGCAGGCTCATCTCAGACGCTCCGTCTTGAGATAGGATTTCTGACGTTTGAACATGTCCTTGCGATAGAAGGGAAACAGTTCGAACCATGTCCGGATCTTCAGCCAACGTCCATACATCCCCATGGGTTCAAATAGGATAAAGGCGATCAGGATTATGCCGAAGATACCAAATTCCAATCCCGGAATTGCGACGGTGCTGCCCCCGAAAACTGCGCCGACATACTCTTTTGCGATCGACAAAAATTGCGGCAGAAACCCAATGACGACAGCACCCAGGAATGCCCCGTGGATTGAGCCCAGACCACCGATCACGATCATCATCAGCAACTGAATTGAAATTAGGACGCTGAATGTCTCGTTATTGAACGCGCCCGAGAACATCCCCATCAGAGCGCCCGCCCAGCCAGTCACAGCGCAGGACAGGGCAAATGAGATCATCTTGGTCTGCGCAATATCAACACCCATCGCCTGGGCCGAGACCTCAGAATCTCGCACGGCGATGAAACTGCGCCCAAGCGGTGCGCGCAGCAGGTTGATATAGCCCAGAGTGACCAGAACCGCGACTGCAAGCACCAGCCAGAAGAATTGGACCGGCGTAGCCCAGCGATCGACCATGAATCCAAATATCTCGACCCCGCCGATATATTTACCGGCGACCCCGCCGGTGATCGGCTCGGCCAGGACAATCACGTCATCCATCAGGATCGACAGGGCCATGGTAAAGATTGCCAGGTAGATACCGTGAAGGCGCAGGGCCGGGATAGCAACGGTCACCCCTGCTATCCCGGTCAGGATACCGGCGATCGGGAAGGCCAGCAGGAATGGCAAGCCTGCCTCAATCAAGATGATATTCGCATAGCACCCAAAGGCCAGAAAAGCCGCATGCCCAAGGCTGACCTGTCCGGTATGGCCGGTCAGTATCATCAACCCAAGACCTGCAATCGCCCAGATCAGAACATTTGTCAGCTCACCCAGATAGAATGCGTCCAACCACCACGGAGCGGCGATCACGACGCCTAGAAGGATCAGGTATAGGCTCAGTTGATACCGGTCTTTCCAAGGCCGGATATCTTGCATGTAACTGGTCTTGAAAATGATCCGCATGGCTTAAACCTTTTTGACCCTAACTTGGCTGAACAGCCCATTGGGGCGAAAGATCAGGACAGCCAACAACAGTGCATAAGGTGCAATCTGACTGTACCCAGCAGCGATATAGCGACTGGCAAACGGTTCGATTACGCCAACGATCAAACCTCCGGCCAATGCTCCAGGTAAACTTCCGAATCCGCCAATGACCGCAGCGGCGAAGGCCTTAATGCCCAGAAGTCCGGTTGCCGGGTCCACGGATCCTTTGGCGGCAAACAAAATGCCTGCGATACCCGCAACCACGCCGGCCAACGCCCAGATGAAACCCTGCACACGTTTTACCGGGATTCCCATATAATAGGCCGCCAGCTGATTTTGTGAGGCACCCTGCATTGCAAGCCCAAGCTTGGTGCGACTGAAGAACTGGTACAGCCCCCAGGTCAGCAGAACGGTAACGACAATAACCGCCACGTCCTCCATCCCCAGTACAAGGTCACCAAAGCGCACTTCTTTTCCGGCCAGTGGATTCTGCAGCGTCTGCGGTTCGTGCCCCCAAATCAGACCAGCGACAAATCGGATTACAAAGCCCAGGGCGATGGTCAGAATGACCACAGCCGTCTGGCTTTCCCCGAAAAGTCGCCGAATGATCAACCGGTCCAGCAAGTACCCCAGCACGCCCATGATCCCCAACGAGATCGGCAAGGCCAGCCAAAAAGGCAGCCCTATATATTCGGCATTTGTAAGCCCGATGGTAACAAAGGCGCCCAGCATCATGAGGTCACCCTGTGCGAAATTCACTGCCTCGGTCGCCTTGTAAATCAGAACAAATCCGAGCGCGATCAGCCCATAGACACAGCCATTCGCCAGCCCGCTAATCAGCAGCTGCGCATTATCCAAACTCACCTCCCTATACCGGTTGCTCCGGGTTCATTTAGATCCCGGGCCTCCTCCTTAGCCCAGGGTTTGTACTACTATGGCGTGATAATTACCTTTCCGTCACTCTTTTGCAGTGCATCAACCAGCCCGGACATAACATTTTTTAATGTAAGCTTTTCAGAAACATCTGTTTTCCAACGCCCGTCCGCAAAGCGGGCCTGAACCTCGGCAACGACACGTACCACATCTTCGCGAGGCGTCGCTGTCATCCATTGTGTCAGCCAAAACCCTTCGATTTTCTTACCCATAAAGATGAGCTGTCCCGTCTGCGTTAGTTTGGGCAGTTCAGGGCTGAGCTTGCCATAACACACCCAGCGCGCACCTTTCGGCATCGCACAGAAAATCTGTTCGGAAATCTGGTCGGCGACGGCATCCAGAAAGACCCGAGGTTTAAGCTCTTTGCTAAGCGCTGCGAATTTCTGCAGCATGTCGGGGTCTGATGTCACCAGCACCTCATGCGCGCCCAGCTCTTTCAATGCAGCAACGGTCTCAGCGCGTCTCACGATTGCAATCGGCTTGAGCCCAAGATCGCGACCGAGGCTGCACATAAGCTTGCCCAACTGACTGGTTGCGGCAGATACGATAAAAGCATCTCCGGCCTGACGCGCCAGATCGACCATCGCCATGGCCGTCATCGGGTTCACAATCTGTGCTGACCCATCGTCATCCGAGATATCCGGGCGCAGTGGAATACACATTTGTGCATCGGTCAGAGCGTACTCGGCCCAGGCACCGGAATGAGTGGCCATGAATGCCACGCGCTGTCCCTGCAAACCCTCGGCTCCGGCACCGGTGGCGACGACGTCTCCACATCCCTCAAACCCGGCCGGAGATCCCTTTACCCTAGGCTGCCCGTATTCACCCTTGATAAAATGCAGGTCGGACGGATTAACCGATGATGCCCTCAGGCGGATCAGAACCTGTCCTGAGCCCGGCTCGGGCACAGGCATTTCCGTTTCGGCCAGCCAATCAGACGCATTTTGGATGTTGGGACCAGTGGCTTTGCCCGAATACCCATGATGAGTTTGAACGATCGCAAACATGGAAGAAGGAAGGGGGGTCATGAGCGTACCTTTTCTGAACGATAGGAAACTGTCGGGTCCTGCTTGACTGCATCAAACCAACAATTTCGAAAATGATGGCCATGATCGACATCAACCGTGGCATATGTGTTCAGATCAGCCAAGCAAATGGCCAAAGGCGCGTCAATCGAACTATTCTTTGACGTAGGGAAAGACCGCCTGTTTCGGCGGTCTTTCTAATTCTTACTGACCAGTCAACAGGGCCTGAAGTTCCTGAATTTTCAGCGCGATTGTTGCAGGTGAGGCTTTGATATCATCGAGAATACCAACCGCTTTTACCTTCAGTTCTTCTGCCAGTGTGCTTTCCTGAACTGAGGCAACCATGGCGTCATAGTCAAAGTTATCAACACTCATAGCGCCGCTCTCAACCCAGGAATTCAGCAGCTCTTGCCCCTGGTTGGTGAGGGCAGCGACCTCTTCTCCAGCCTGATCGGCCAACTCAGTCGCTGTTTCACCGGCTTGAGTGGCTAGGTCAGACGCGGCTTCGCTGGACTGTTCGACGATTTCAGCCGCCTGTTCCGTAACGGAAGACGCAGCTTCGCCAGCCTGTTCGGTAACCGATTCTACGGCTTCAGACACGGCGTTTCCGGTTTCTTCAGCGGCGGCTTGCGGCTGTTCGACCGGAGCGGCAGGTTGATTCAGATAGTAATAGATTGCGGCGCCAACGCCGGCGACGACGACCCCTAGCAAGATTATACGCGACATGGGATTCTCCTTTGAAATATGTGTCGCCGAGATGGGGGGAAACTAGCGGACTGGAAAGGGGAATTCGTGGAACATCCTATCAGAACAAGGGATTGAGCCAGTGTACGCCGATCTGGGCCGATCCCGTGGCAATAACACGCCAACGTTGAACAACCAGTGGTCGAGATGCCATTCTTGTCAACCGACCCACAGGGTCGCACGGATGCCTGTTCAGCAGGGAAGCACAGAGGCTAAGAATTCTCGTAGGAACGCGCGCAAAGCGAATAAGGCGACAAAGGCCTGCATTTCAGGTGCTTGAGCCAAATTCCGGAAAGCTGGTTACCAATCATGCGCTGAATGGCTGATGGCGGAGAGACAGGGATTCGAACCCTGGGTGGGCTTGCACCCACAACGGTTTTCGAGACCGCCCCGTTCGACCACTCCGGCACCTCTCCGCGGGGGTCTGTGAGGGGGGGATTTAGTGATGAACACCCGGGGGTGCAAGCAGAAAGTTTCATAATTTATCAATCCCAGGATTTTCCGTTGCCAGATGCCGCAAAACCCCTAGGCTTCTGTACATGAGACATTTTACGCACCACATGACCACCGCCCTTTCGCTGTTTCTTTTCACAGTATTCATGTTGCCAATCCCGGCATCCGCTGCCGGGCGCGATAGGATCGAGGCATTCTTGACCACGACCGGTTTCGACGTTGCCCTTGAAAGTATTGCTCTGGCCTCGGCCTCGGCACCTCAGATGCTGGGTTTTGACCCCGATGGATTCGGGTCGGACTGGGCGCGGCTGACCGAAGAGGTGTTCGATACCAAAGACATGCATGAAACTGCAGTTTCGATTTTAGAGCAGACGCTCAGCGATCAGGCGCTGAATCACGCGGTAGAATTCTATGCATCAGATCTGGGTCAACGACTGGTCTCTGCTGAAAACGCTTCCCATCTGATCGAGGATGACGAAGCAAAACAACAGCAGGGGCAAGAGATAGTCGCTCAACTTGTCCGGGAAGGCTCTCAACGTGTTGAGAGTCTAAAAAGGATGAACACTGCCATCGACTCAAGCGGTACTTCTTTGCGCGCCCTTCAGGAAATACAAATCCGGTTCCTCCTCGCCGCCAGCGCTTCAGGTGTGATCGAACTGCAGTTGGATGCAGATGAATTGCGCGCAATGATGAAACAGAACGAAACCGGGATGCGACAGGCCTTACAGCTCTCCGCACTTGCCGGTGCTGCTTATACCTATCAGGATTTCTCGGATGCGGATGTCATCACCTATGTCGAGGCGTTGGAACAGCCTCTAATGCAGGAAGTCTACGAACTTTTGAACGCCATTCAGTATGAGATAATGGCTATGAAATTCGAAGTCCTGGCAACCAAAATGGCCGAGCTTCACCCCGCACAGGACATCTGATGCGCATTCTGATCGTTTTTGCCCTGATCTTCTGGGCCACATCATCCGGCGCCGTGGAAAAAGCGGATCGGCTGGCGCAGGCAATGCGTCTGGAGAACCTGATCGAAATCCTCCTGTCCGAAGGCGGAAAGATGAGCCAAGAGATGGACGCCACTTTGTTGGATGGCAACGGTGGCGCTCTGTTCGAAACTCGGGTCGAGGCGATTTATGATCCCGATTGGATGTATGATCAGTTGGTCCAGGGATTCCGGCAAAGCCTGGATGAAGTGCATTTGGAACGCGCCATCGCCTTTTTTGAAAGCGATCTTGGCCAGACCATCGTTTCCCTTGAGAATTCCGCACGGCTTGCATTTGTTGATCCGGCAATCGAAGACTTGGCAAAACAGGCCTATTTCGAAAACACCAAAGACAGCATGCAGTTCAAACTGGTCGAAGAGTACATACTGGCCAACGACCTGATCAAACAGAACGTGCGGAGCGCTTTGAGCGCGGATTACAACTTTTTCAGGGGGATAAATGACGGCCAGGTTCTCGATGACAGCGACCTTCTGGACAACCTTCTGCTGCAAAAGGACGGGATCGAGCAAGAGACAGAAACCTGGCTGTATTCCTTTCTGTTGATGGCCTATAACCCTCTGAGCAACGCCCAGATGCGCAAGAACATCGCGTTTTCTCGAACGGATACAGGGCAAGCGCTGAACAGCTCACTGTTCGAAAGCTTCGACAGTATGTATGATCAGATCTATTACGATCTGGGAAAGGCGGTTGCGGCTGTCTTACAGGGCTCTGATCTTTAGTCGCCATTTCATGTTGACTTTCCTCTGCAATCTTTGGATAAGCGCCCATCCCGGCCGGAATCTCCGCGCCGGGTATCGTTATTATTGACCCAAGGGGCTGATCCATGGGTCATTCACACAGCCCGAAAAAGGGCGCGCTGTTCGAGGTGGCTGAGGCCGAAAACACCCGCAAGGGGACCACAGAACGCGGGTTAGACAAAGGAAAGACGCATGTTTGCGGTCCTCAAGACTGGCGGCAAGCAGTACAAGGTTCAGGCGGGTGATATCCTCCGCGTTGAAAAATTGGCTGCCGACGCAGGTGAAAAAGTTCAATTCAACGATGTTCTGATGCTGGGCGGTGACGCTCCGGTTGTTGGTGCACCGTTTGTAGATGGTGCAGCCGTTCAGGCCGACGTGATCGAACAGATCAAGGGTGACAAGGTCATCAACTTCGTCAAGCGCCGTCGTAAGCACAGCTCGAAGCGTACCGTTGGCCACCGTCAGAAGCTGACCCTGGTCAAGATCACCGACATCCTGTCGTCGGGCGCTGACAAGTCGGGTATCAAAGCTGCAACCGGTTCCGCGCCGGCTGGTGAAGCTGCACCCGCAGCGAAAAAGCCCGCCAAGAAAGCAGAAGCCAAAGCAGAGGCACCCGCCGCTGTTGCTGCTGCAGACGATCTGACCGCGCTGAACGGTGTCGGCCCTGCCGCTGCCAAAAAGCTGAACGAGGCCGGTATCGAGAGCTTTGCCGCTCTGGCCGCCTTGTCGGACGAGCAGATTGCTGCTATCGAAACGGTCAAAGTGAAACCCGAATGGGTTGAGCAGGCCAAAGAGCTTGCTAAAGGCTAAGGAGAGAGAGAATGGCACATAAAAAAGCTGGCGGTTCCTCCCGTAACGGTCGCGACTCAGCTGGTCGCCGCCTTGGCGTGAAACTGTATGGTGGCCAGGCCGCCATTTCAGGCAACATCATCGTGCGTCAGCGCGGCACCAAGTTCTGGCCGGGCGAAGGCGTAGGCATTGGCAAAGATCACACCATCTTTGCAACTGTTGATGGCGCTGTGAAGTTCCACAAAGGCCTCAAAAACCGCACCTTTATTTCGGTCCTGCCAGTGGCGGAGGCCGCAGAGTAAGCCGAAACCCATAAGGTTTGAAAATTCTTGGGGGACCGGCAGAAAATGCCGGTCCCTTTTCTCGTTTTAACGCAGGTTCGATCAAACAGTCCGATGACAGTCGCAACCACCAGTTTCCTGATCTTTGCCGCCAGTCAGGTCGGCACGCCGGGACCGGCCAATATGGTCCTGCTGGGAACCGGTGCGCGTTACGGGTTTCGGGCAGCGCTGCCTTTTGTGGGCGGCGTCATTCTGGGCAAGCAGCTAATCATCTGGCCGGTGGGCTTTGGATTGCTGCAATTGGCGGATCAGGCGCCGGCGGTGTTTGCTGTTCTGAAATACGCCTCGGCGGCCTATATCATGTGGCTGGCCTGGAAGATCGCCAACACGCGGCTGTCCCGGCAAGAGGCTGATGGCGCAGCGCCAGGGTTTCTGGCTGGATTGATTGTTCATCCGCTCAATCCCAAGGCCTGGGCCATGATCGTTGCGGGGTTCACGGGGTTTGTCGCCATCGGAACACCAACTTTTGAGGCAACGCTCGCAATCGCGGCTTGTTTGTTGATTTGTCAGGTGATTCTTCACCCAATCTGGACATTTGCCGGGGATAGAATTGCCCACGCGGTTGAAGGTCGGCCGATGGAAAAATATCTGATGTGGACGTTAGCAGGTCTCACTGTTGCGTCTGTACTTTTTGTGTTGTTCGGAGGAGGAACGCACCTATGAAACTTGAGACGATCATAAACCAGCCGGTCATAGAAACCGAGCGGTTCGATCTGCGCCCTCTGCGCCGGTCGGATCTGGGTCTCATCGAACATTATGCCGGAGATGAGCGGGTTGCGCGTATGACGACGAGGATTGCGCATCCTTTGCCGCCCGGCGCGGTTGAGGCCTTTGTGACCCGGTCCATGGCCGAAGACCGCAGCGAGGATGTCTGGGCGATGGACGCGACCAAGGATGGCGGTCCGGAGCTGATAGGCCTAATCTCTCTGGAACGCCTGGATCGCAACCAATCCGAGGTCGGCTATTGGGTGGCTCCTGTCTATTGGAACACCGGGATCGCATCTCTGGCGGTCGAAGCACTGGTTGTCGCCAATCCGCTTGAAAACACGTCGATGTTCGCAAGCGTATTTCAGGACAATCCAGCCTCAGCCAGGGTGCTGACGCATTGTGGTTTCGAATACCTGGGTGATGCCGAAATCTATTCAGTGGCGCGTGATGCGAACGTGCCCACTTGGACATACAGTAAAAAACTCTGACTTGTGGCCGGTGGGGCCTTTGCAGTAGGGGACAGTCATGAAATTTCTCGATCTTGCAAAGGTCTACATCCGGTCCGGGGCCGGCGGTGGCGGCTGCGTCAGTTTTCGGCGCGAAAAGTACATTGAATACGGCGGTCCCGATGGCGGCGACGGCGGTAAAGGTGGCTCTGTATGGGTCGAAGTTGTGGATGGGTTGAATACCCTGATCGACTTTCGCTACCAGCAGCATTTCTTTGCCAAGAACGGTCAGCCTGGCCGAGGGCAGCAGCGCACCGGAAAAGATGGTGATGACATCATTCTGCGCGTCCCGGTCGGCACTGAGATCCTGGACGAAGACGAAGAAACGGTCATCTGCGATCTGACAGAGGTGGGCCAAAGGGTCCTACTGGCCAAGGGCGGCAATGGCGGTTTTGGCAACCTGCACTTCAAATCGGCCACTAACCAAGCTCCTCGTCGGGCAAATCCGGGTCAGGCAGGTATCGACCGCACGATCTGGCTGCGCCTGAAACTGATTGCCGATGTCGGCCTGTTGGGGATGCCTAATGCCGGCAAATCGACCTTTCTTGCTGCGACATCGAACGCACGCCCCAAAATTGCCGATTACCCCTTTACCACCTTGCACCCCAATTTGGGCGTGGTGGGTGTCGACAATGTGGAATTCGTGGTGGCCGACATCCCCGGTCTGATCGAGGGCGCACATGAAGGACGCGGGATCGGAGACCGCTTTCTGGGCCATGTCGAACGCTGCGCGGTATTGCTGCATTTAGTTGATGGCACCTCGGAAAGTGTGGCCGAAGACTATCGCACGATCATTCACGAGCTTGAAGCCTATGGTGGTGAGTTGGCCGATAAGCCTCGCATCACCGTCTTGAACAAGGTCGACGCCCTGGATGACGAGGAACGCGAACTAGCCAAGACCGAGCTTGAAGAGGCCGTCGGAGGCTCCGTAATGGCAATGTCTGGTGTGGCACATCTGGGTGTAACCGACGTCCTGCGGGCTTTGCGCGGTCGGATAGACGATGACCGCGTGCGCCAGAAACCCGCCGAGGAGGAACTGCCTTGGCAACCCTGACCGCAGCCAAACGCCTCGTGGTCAAGATCGGATCCGCCTTGCTGGTGGATCGGAACACAGGGTTGCTGCGATCTGATTGGTTACATTCGCTTGCTCAGGACGTCGCATGGCTAAAGGGGCAGGGGACCGACGTCATTCTGGTCTCATCGGGGTCAATCGCATTGGGGCGTGGCGTTTTGGGTCTGCCCCTGGCCACGCTTCCGTTGGAACAGTCTCAAGCCGCCGCCGCTGTCGGGCAAATCCGGCTGGCCCGCGCCTATGAAGAAGCGCTGACGCCTCACAACATTACCACTGCACAAGTGCTCGTCACGCTGGAGGATAGCGCGGATCGTCGCCGCTATCTGAATTCACGCGCCACCTTGGAAACGCTGCTGGGGCTTGGAGTCGTTCCGATTGTCAACGAAAACGATACAGTGGCAACGGATGAGATACGATACGGCGACAATGATCGTCTGGCCGCTCAGATCGCCGTCACAGTTGGTGCGGATCAGCTGATCCTGCTGTCAGATGTTGATGGGTTCTATTCGGCCAATCCAAATGAGGATGCCTCGGCCAGGCGGTATGACGTCATCGAAGACATCACGCCCGAGATTGAGGCGATGGCGGGTGATGCCGGTTCCGGCCTATCAAAGGGCGGGATGAAGACCAAACTGTTGGCGGGAAAAATGGCCACGGCTGCTGGTTGCGACATGGCGATCACCGAAGGTTCCCCTCTGAACCCGTTGAAAACGCTTGAAAACGGCGCGAACTGCACATGGTTCATCGCGACTGTTGATCCGCATGCCGCACGCAAACGCTGGATTTCAGCGATGAAACCCCGGGGTGAGATCGTTGTAGACGCGGGGGCCGCGCGGGCGCTGAGCAATGGCAAAAGCCTGTTGCCAGCAGGAATAGTCGAAGTGTCCGGAGATTTCGGGCGCGGTGATCCAGTTTCGATCATGGACCCACAGGCGCGACGGCTTGCGCAGGGGCTCAGCCGCTATACCGCGCAAGAAGCAGACGCTATCAAGGGGCGCAAATCGACCGAGATCGAAGCCACTCTAGGCTATCCTGGCCGCGCGGTATTGATCCACCGCGATGATCTGGCTGTTTAATAAATTGACTGAAAGGCACCTGAGATGAAGGATTTCGACAGCATCCCCGACCTGATGACCGATCTTGGGAAACGCGCCAAGGCCGCCGCTGCCGAGCTGGCATTTGCAAGCGCCGAGCGTAAACACGCAGCCCTGATTGGGGCCGCCGAGGCTGTTTGGGCCAATCGTGAAAAGATCATTGCGGCCAATAAGAAAGATATGGAATTTGGGCGCGACAAAGGGTTGAGCCCGGCGATGATGGATCGCCTGATGCTGGATGAGGCCCGCATTCAGGGCATGGTCGACGGGCTGCGCGCCGTTGCAGAGCAGGCCGATCCTGTTGGTGAGGTTCTGACCGAATGGGACATGCCCTCGGGCCTGAACATTCAGCGCGTGCGCACGCCTCTGGGCGTGATCGGCGTGATCTATGAGAGCCGCCCGAATGTCACGGCGGATGCGGGGGCGTTGTGCCTGAAATCCGGGAACGCGGTCATCCTGCGCGGTGGATCAGAAGGCTTTCATTCCTCGTCAGCCATCCATGCCTGTTTGGTTCAGGGTCTGAAATCGGCGAACCTGCCCGAGGATGCCGTTCAGCTTATCCCAACCCGCGACCGGGCGGCGGTTCAGGAACTGCTGACCATGACCGATTATGTCGACGTAATCGTTCCCCGTGGGGGCAAAGGGCTGGTCGGGCTAGTCCAGCGCGAGGCCCGGGTCCCGGTATTTGCCCATCTGGAAGGCATTGTGCATATCTATATCGACAAGGCCGCTGATCCGCAAAAGACGCTCGATGTGGTTTTAAACGCCAAAACCCGTCGTACCGGAATCTGCGGTGCTGCCGAATGTCTGCTGATCCATCGGGATATCGCTGAAACGCTGGGACGGGATGTCATATCGGCGCTGTTGGCCGCAGGTGTCGAAGTACACGCCGAAGGTACTTTGGCCGTTGATGGCACTATCGCGGCCACTTCTGATGACTGGGGCAAAGAGTTTCTGGATAGTATCATCGCGGCCAAGCCGGTGGCTGATATCGACGCCGCCATTGCGCATATCCGCAGGTTTGGGTCGAACCATACCGATTGCATCATGACCGAGGATCCCGCTGAAGCTTCCCGGTTCTTTGAACGGCTTGATAGCGCGATCCTGATGCATAACGCCTCAACCCAATTCGCCGATGGCGGTGAGTTTGGCATGGGGGCCGAGATTGGCATTGCCACCGGAAAGATGCACGCGCGCGGCCCCGTAGGGGCGGCTCAACTGACCAGTTTTCAGTATCTGGTGCGCGGTTCAGGGACTGTTCGGTCTTAGAACCGGATTTCGACGCGGGTTGAGGCCGTATCGGTCGCGACCCGCCGTCCCATCGACGATGCGGATTCAGGCAGCAGCGCAAATTGAACCTGCGCCGGGGTGACCTTGTTGGTAAACTGTCCGCTGGGCAGGTTCTTCCATAGCTCGGCTTCCAGCTTCATTTTGTCCGCGGTCCCTGTCACAGACCAGTTCTTCCCATCGTTTACGATCGTTACATCCCCGCCAAATGGCATCGCGCTTTCGCAGCACATCAACGCCAGAAAGGCCAGTTTCACCTGATTACGCGGCACCGCTTCGGTCAGGTTCCAGTTGACACGAACACGACCTGCGCGTTCGACATCATTCAACAGCTCTAAAACCTCGGCCCGCCCAAGGGGATGATGGCTGGCCGACCCAAAAGCGACCCTGAAAAAGCGGATGCGTGCGCCGGCGCTGCCGACACTTCCCGCGATCAGTTCCATCTCGGGGCCTTGCACCGCGCCAACCATTTCAAGCAGCTCCAAGCCGTTGGTGATCGCCCCGATCGGGCTGATCAGATCGTGGCAGATCCGCGAGCCGATCAGTTCGGCCAGGTTGACGTCCAAGTCGCTCATGCGTACCTCCTGCTGTATCTGCCACCGGACCGGAGCCCCTTGATGACAGATCTGAATGCCATTCTTGCACCGGGCATGTATGTCCGCCACCCCGATTTCCCCGATTGGGGCGTTGGACAGGTACAATCCAACATCGCAGGTAAGATCACCGTAAACTTCCGCGAGCAGGGAAAAGTGGTAATCGACGGGGCACGCATCGCCCTGATGCCGGTCTTTGATCCGTGAAACTGGTTTAAGAAAGGTTAACGTTTGATCGAAGCGCTCTATGTTGCCATTCCCCTGAAACCTGCGGTATCAGCGCGGAAACAACACGGAACCTCTGATGCCGGACGCAGGCCCTTCTTTCACCGTCAAACTCGCCGAAAATGACACCGAATTGCAGGCTGCACAGCGGTTACGCTATGACGTGTTCATACGTGAACTGGGCGGCGGTGGGGAAATGGTCGACCACGATGCCGGGCTGGAGCGAGACAGGTTCGATCCCTATTTCGATCATATGTTGGCGATTGACGATCAATCTGGCAAAGTTGTTGGCGTTTACAGGCTGTTACCAGGTGATCGTGCTTCTGAAATCGGACAGTTTTATTCCGAAGATGAATACGATCTTTCCATCTTGAAACAAGGCGGACGCAAGCTGTTGGAGTTGGGACGTTCATGTCTACATCCCGATTATCGCGGCGGCACTGCAATGTATCACCTGTGGAACGGGTTGGCCGCCTATGTCGCCGAGCGCGAGATCGAGGTCTTGTTTGGCGTCGCCAGTTTCCACGGCACCGATCCTCAAGCTCTGGCTCAGCCTTTGTCCATGTTACATCACAATCACCTTGCGCCTCCGGACCTTCGGGTTCGGGCTCAGCCCAAAGTGTTCCAGCCCATGGATATGCTGGATAGCGATAAACTGGATCGGCGCGCAGCGATGGTGCAGGTTCCAGCACTGATAAAAGCATACCTGCGTCTCGGCGGGTTTGTGGGCGAGGGTGCCTTTATCGACCATATGTTCAATACCACCGATGTTTGCCTTATCCTCGACACGGCGCGGATGAATGAGCGACAACGGCGCATCTATGGCGGAGCGTAACGTGATGAGTGACGCCTCTTGGCACAGTGAAGACGCACCTGACCCAATCAATCTGGGGGTCTGCGGATGGCTATTGGTCTTCCTTCGGGGTTTACCACTTGCTGTATTTGTATTCAGCGGGCTGATTGTCCTGCTGATCCTTCGCATGATCGAGCGCCCGCTCTATGGGGTTCACCGTCCGGTCACGCCCTTCATCACGCAGTTCGTATGCCGTAATGCGTTCCGGATTCTCGGGATTAGCTACCGTACAACCGGCGAGCTTATGACCCAGCGTGGTGCGGTTGTTGCGAACCATTCCTCGTGGCTTGATATTTTTGCGCTGAATGCCCGTAAAAGAATCTATTTTGTCTCGAAGGCCGAGGTAGCCAAATGGCCCGGTATAGGCTGGCTGGCGCGAGCGACAGGTACGGTTTTCATCGAGCGCGACCGCAAGAAGGCACGCGAACAGACACTTCTGTTTCAGGAGCGCCTGACAGCCGGTCACAAGCTGCTGTTTTTTCCAGAGGGCACGTCGACCGACGGTTTGCGGATTTTACCATTTAAAACAACACTTTTTGCGGCATTCTTCACCGAAGATCTACGCGATTTCATGTATGTTCAACCGGTGTCGGTCGTTTACCATGCACCTAAGGGTGAGCCTGACCGGTTTTATGGCTGGTGGGGTGACATGGATTTTGCGCCGCATCTGTTAAAGACTTTGGGAGCGCGTCGCCAAGGTGGCGTAGAGCTAATTTATCATTCGCCAGCCAAGGTCAGCGACTTTGAGAACCGAAAAGCCCTGGCCGCCTATTGCGAAGATACCGTGCGTCAGGCGCACAGCCATGCGCGGCTTGAAAAATAGGGCGATTGGCCCTTGCACTGCCTGAAAACCTGCCGTATACGCGCGCCATTCAAACCCGCAGGCGGGGTTTGGGCTTTATAGGGGAGACATCCTTATCTGGCCCGCCGGTTGGAGCATCCGCTTCTTTCACCCCCGCCGAGGCGTAAACCGGAAAAAGGAAATAAAGCATGGCTCTTCCCGAGTTCTCCATGCGTCAGCTGTTGGAAGCTGGCGTTCACTTTGGTCACCAGACACAGCGTTGGAATCCCCGCATGGGCCCGTTTATCTACGGCTCGCGCAATGGCATCCACATCATGGACCTGACCCAGACCGTTCCGATGCTGGACCAGGCTCTGCAGGCTGTTCGTGACACTGTTGCCAAGGGCGGCCGCATTCTGTTCGTTGGCACCAAGCGTCAGGCCGCAGGCCCAATCGCCGAAGCAGCTGAAAAGTCAGCCCAGTACTACATGAACCACCGCTGGCTGGGCGGCACCCTGACCAACTGGAAAACCGTTTCCCAGTCGATCAACCGTCTGAACCAGATTGACGAAGCCATGGAATCGGGCGCCGAAGGCCTGACCAAGAAAGAGCGTCTGGGCATGGAACGTGACCAAGGCAAACTGCAGGCTTCGTTGGGCGGTATCCGCGAAATGGGCGGCGTCCCGGACCTGCTGTTCGTCATCGACGTCAAAAAAGAAGCACTGGCCATCGCCGAAGCCAACAAGCTGGGTATCCCGGTCGTGGCAGTTGTCGACACCAACTGCTCGCCCGATGGTGTCGATTACATCATCCCTGGCAACGATGACGCAGCCCGCGCGATCTCGCTGTACTGCGATCTGGCAGCACGTGCCGCTCTGGACGGCATGACCGCTCAGATGGGTGCAGCAGGCGTTGATCTTGGCGCATTCGAAGAAGCACCGGTTGAAGAAGTCGTTGCGGAAGAAGCACCCGCAGCAGCAGAAACACCTGCCGAAGCGTAAGCTGCCCGTCACGTAAATGACATCTGGGGCAGGGTATGACCTGCCCCAATTCCGTTTGAATTGAGGAGAGCCAAAAGATGGCAATCACAGCAGCAATGGTAAAAGAACTGCGCGACACCACTGGCGCAGGCATGATGGACGCGAAAAAAGCGCTGACCGAAACCGGCGGCAACATGGACGAAGCCGTTGATTGGCTGCGCACCAAAGGCTTGGCCAAAGCGGCCAAGAAATCGGGTCGTACCGCGGCGGAAGGTCTAGTTGCCGTTCACGTAAACGGCAACAATGGTGTTGCAGTTGAAGTGAACTCGGAAACCGACTTCGTCGGGAAAAACGCCGAATTCCAGGAAATGGTTGGTAAGATCGCATATGCCGCAGAAGGCGTCGACAATGTCGAAGCTCTGCTGGCAGCTGATCTGGGTGGCAAAACCGTTGCGGAAACGCTGACCGACAAGATCGCCACCATCGGTGAAAACATGTCGGTGCGCCGTATGTCCAAACTGTCGGGCGACACTGTTGTATCTTACGTCCATAACGCAGCCACCAACGGCATGGGCAAGATCGGCGTTCTGGTCGCTCTGACCGGCGGTGACGAAGCCATCGGCAAGCAGATTGCGATGCATATCGCGGCTGTGAACCCGGCAGCTCTGTCCGAGGCAGACATGGACCCGGCGATCGTCGAGAAAGAAAAGCAGGTCCAGATGGACATCGCGCGCGAATCCGGCAAGCCGGAGCAGGTCATCGAAAAGATGATCGTTGGTCGCATGAAGAAGTTCGTCGCTGAATCGACCCTGTTGAACCAGCAGTTCGTTGTAAACCCTGACCTGACCGTTGAGGCCGCTGCCAAAGAAGCAGGCGCGACCGTCACCGGATTCGTGCGTCTGGAAGTTGGCGAAGGCATCGTTGTCGAAAAAGAAGACTTTGCCGCTGAAGTTGCAAAAGCAGTTCAGGGCTAAGCATCACAGGCCCTGAACAGGGCCTGTATCAATCTGAGAAACCGGGTACGCCATGCGTATCCGGTTTTTCTTTGCCCTTAGTGTAGAAATGATGCCAAGAAACGAAAAAGGACGCCGAAAGCGTCCACAAGTTAAACCTAGTTTGAATGAGGGGCCCCGCAAAGATGGGGATGGACGAGGCCCCCCAAAATTCCGACAAAGAGACGCGGACAAATAGGCGCCCTATTGTCAGAGCGATCGGAGAGCTTTGTTATTGCAAAGATCCGACCAAATGTTCCCAGGCTAAAGCCACCACTCACGGAACAATACCACTTTGCAACTTTAGCGTTAGATTCGGAAAGTCATGTTTTCCTTACCCTAGGTAAATTGACGCATATTCGCGTCACTCCCTGAGTCAAACCCCAACGATGAACATCTGATTTTGAAGAGATGCTTTCAAAACTGCCTGCGCCGTTGTCTCGACTACGAGGGCCTCGCGCGCCAGACGCAGATGCTTTTCGACAGTGGCCGAAGTCAGCCCCATCAGAATCGCAATGTCCTGAGTTGTTTTGCCGTCGCCGACCCACTCAAGCGCCTCACGCTGACGTTTTGTCAGGGCGCGATTTGGTGCGTTATAGGGCAGGGTGAGGATTTTCAGATGAGCAACGTTGTTCATCAGAAGAATATCCTGGCCAAATTCCTCCCAGACAGCGTCCACATCGTCTTGTGTACGCGATCCATGCGCTGAAAGCGAAATTGCCCCTTTCGACCGAACCGAAACCGAGTCGAAACTGACCGTATAGCCGGCGACGACACCTTTGGTTTTGTTGAACTCGATGACGTCTCGCTCTTTTGCGGTCAGGGTGCCATCAGTCATCAGATCCTGGGCGATCCTCCAGCTTGCGGCCCCTTCATTATGCAAAGCCCATTTCAGCATCGGAGCATGGAAATACAACCCGCCTCCCAGAAACCCATCCAGGTAATCTTTGCTGTGATTGGTCAGGATTACAAAATCCTCGGGATCCCCCAGCGACGTTTCGGTGCGATATCGCGTATATCCGTACAGCAAACGATCGAACCCATATTCTGCCATTTGCCGGCAATGGGCATCCCAGAGCTCTTCCAGGGTTTTGGTATAGCTGAGGAAATTCAGATACTCAGAAAGCTTCATAGCGATCATTCACCCTGTAAATGGGACCGCAACGCATCCAGCGCCAGCACATATCCCTGCGGACCCAATCCGCAAATCATGCCTACAGCCACACGTGAGATATAGGATCGGTGTCGAAACTCCTCACGCGCGTGGATATTGGACAAATGAACCTCGATGACCGGCAGCTCAACCGATGCGATTGCGTCCATCAGGGCAATCGAGCTGTGCGTATAGGCACCTGCGTTCAAAACAATGCCGTCCTGCACACCTTTGGCGGCATGAATGGCATCAATCAACGCGCCTTCGTGGTTGGATTGGAAATGAATCACTTCCATCCCGATAGACTTACCGTGGTCGAGGCACATATCCTCGACCATTTGCAGCGTTGTGCTTCCGTAAACCTCGGGCTGTCGCGTGCCCAGCAGATTGAGGTTCGGACCATTCAGAATAAGAGCTTTATGCATTGTTATACTGTCCCCATAACAAGGTTCTTAAACGTGAACAGGTAGAGATGTCCACCGAACCTGGATCATGCGTCAGAACCGCGGCCTATAGGACACGAGGCTGAAGTTTCAGAGATTGGCTGGCTATGCCATGGTCACGACAATTTTCCCAAGGGCCTTTCGGCTGGCCAGAAGGTCTAGCGCCTTTTGGGCTTGATCCAGAGGGAATAGCGCACTGATCTGTGGTTTGATCTGCCCTTTGGCGTATAACCCGAACAAATCTTCCATGTTTTTGCCATGTCCCTTCGGGTCGCGAAACACCGAGGCGCCCCAGAAAACACCGACAATTTGACAACCCTTAAGCAGAGGGAGGTTCAATGGTATCTGAGGGATTCCGGCTGGGAAACCGACGACCAGGAATCGCCCCTTCCACCCCAAGCTGCGCAGCGCTGGCTCTGAATAGGCACCGCCAACGGCATCGTAGACGACATCAACGCCCTGACTACCGGCTAAGGCCTTGATGCCCGATCCAAAGGCCTTTTGCGCCTGTTTGTCCATGTCGCGCGCGTAAATGATCGTTTCGTCCGCCCCGATCTGACGACAGAAATCTGCTTTGTCTTGCGATGAGACTGCCGCAATAACCCGAGCCCCCATGGCATTGGCTAGCTCAATCGCAGCCGTACCAACTCCGCCTGCTGCACCCAGAATCAGGACCGTTTCCCCTTGTTGCAGCGCAGCGCGGTCCTTCAGGGCGTGATATGAGGTGCCATAGGTGAAGATAAAGCTCGCCGCGTCCTCAAATGGCATTGAGCTCGGGAATTTAACAGCTGTCGCCGCTTTGACCGCCAGATGTGTGGCAAAACCTCCGTGTCCGGTCAGGGCCAGCACACGGTCGCCAACGTTAAAGCCCGAAACACCTTCGCCTAGCCCGATAACCTCGCCAGCGATTTCACCTCCGGGGGCAAACGGTCTTGGTGGCTTTATCTGATACAGGTCGCGTATCATCAGTGTATCCGGGAAATTAACGCCTGCGGCCCGCACGCGAACAAGCAATTCGCCCTTGCCCGGAGACGGATCGGGCAGGGTGGTCAGTTCCAATGTCTCCGGCCCGCCCGGAGCGACGCTGAGTAAGGCTTGCATGTTTACGCTAATGTCCCTGTTATTCGGTAAGGAAGAACTTTTGGCCTACTGTTCTGAGTTGTCAAGAAACCACCCGGCACAACCGGGTTAGGCGTTACCCTTGACCGACAAATGAGACAGTTTGCCAAAATCAAAAACCGAGGAGCAGGTCATGACCCCCGAAACTCTTTTCTCATTGGAGGGCAAAACCGCTCTGGTCACGGGTGGGGCCACCGGAATTGGCCGAATGGCGGCCGAGGCGCTGGTCCGGGCGGGGGCACGTGTACTGTTGGCGTCTCGTAAAGGCGACGCGTGCGAGGCGGTCGCGGCCGAATTGAACGCACTGGATGCCACAGGAACCGCCGAAGGGTTTGCCGGTGATGTCGGATCAAAAGAGGGTGTCGACAATCTGGTGGCCGAAGTGCTCAAGCGCACGGACCGGCTGGATATCCTCATGAACAATGCCGGTGTTTCCTGGGGCGCACCGATGGGTCAGTTTCCCTACGAAGCCTGGGAAAAAATCATGTCGATCAATGTGACAGGAATCTTCGAACTGACCCAAAAACTGTTGCCGATTCTGATGTCTTCCGGGACTGCCGAAGATCCATCCCGCATCGTCAATGTTGGATCGGTTATGGGCGAAGTTCCTATGGGCGACGGTGCGTATAGCTACTCTGCCTCAAAGGCGGCTGTGCTGCATCTGACCAAAATCATGGCCAAAGAACTTGCTCCGCATCACATCACCGTCAATGCGCTGGCGCCTGGACCCTTTGTCTCTCGGATGACGGCCTTTGCCACATCTGACGAAGGGACGCGCAAAAAAGTCGGCAAATCCGTACCCTTGGGTCGCGTTGGACGTGACGAGGATATCGCAGGCTGTATGCTGTTCCTGTGCGGCCTTGGCGGCAGCTATGTCACAGGCGCGGTGATCCCGGTTTCGGGCGGGATCAATGTTGTCACCGCCGGCAACATCTTTGCTGAAGCACTCTGAAGCATCGGCCAAAGGGAGCCACAAAATGGACAGCGCAATTCTGGATCTGAAACGCGTCGATGCCTATCTCGGCACGCATCTCAAAGGGTATCGGGGTCCGTTGGAGGCGAAAAAATTCGAGGTTGGCCAATCAAACCCAACTTTTGAGTTAAAAACGCCTGAGAATTCCTATGTCCTGCGCCGCAAGCCGCCGGGAGTGTTGCTGAAATCCGCCCATGCCGTTGACCGTGAGTTCAGGGTTCAAAGTGCTCTGGCCGAAAGCGATGTGCCGGTGCCAAAAATGTTGCTGCTTTGCGAGGATGATGAAGTCATCGGGTCGGCGTTTTATGTGATGGAGCATCTCGACGGCAGGACGTTTCTTGAACCCACAATGCTTGGCGAAAGAACCGAAACCCGCACGGCAATTATCGACGAGATGAACCGCGTTCTGGCGGCGCTGCATAAGGTCGATATCGATTCGGTTGGCCTGTCCGACTATGGCCCGCCGGGAAGCTATTTTGAGCGTCAGATCGGGCGGTGGACGAAACAATTTCGGGCGTCCGAAACCACTCAGATTCCGGATATGGATGCCTTGATCGAGGCTTTGACCAACGCAACCCCCAAGGATGATGGTCAGAGAACACTGGTTCACGGCGATTACCGCATCGACAATCTGATGTTCGAAAAGCAGGGCACCCGCTGTCTGGGCGTACTGGATTGGGAATTGTCGACAATCGGGCATCCCTTTGCCGATCTCGCAGCCATTATCATGCAATGGCAGATGCCACCTGGAAAAGAGGGGCGGGGTCTGTCTGGCATAG
The DNA here is from genome assembly GCF_059611265.1 of Ruegeria sp. CDSA241. NCBI lineage: Bacteria > Pseudomonadati > Pseudomonadota > Alphaproteobacteria > Rhodobacterales > Roseobacteraceae > Ruegeria > Ruegeria sp. CDSA241. The sequence goes on along the minus strand of NZ_JBXWPF010000002.1, from coordinate 47,252 downwards.
ACCGGTCCTCGCTCGGCCTGCCATCCGATCAGGCTTTCATTGATCAATACTGCGAGCGCCGCGACCTGCCCGGAATTGATAACTTTGGGTTCTATCTGGCGTTCAATTTCTTCCGAATGGCCGCGATCTTGCAGGGTGTTTATAAGCGGGCGCTTGACGGAAACGCCTCTGATCCGAAAAGAGCTCATATTTTTGGTAGTTACGTTCCTAAGTTTGCACAACGAGGGCTGACTGCATTGGGCCGAGGGTGAAACCACCTAGGGCGTATGAAATTTCGACAATTCAAGCTCAAGGTTGGCCAGGCTGTTTTTGCCAAAGAACATCTCAGTATCTACAAACATGCTGGGGACACCGAAAACACCTCGCTTGACCATAGCCTTGGTTTGGTTTTTCAGGTTTTGCTTTACGTTCAGATTGGTCATGGCCTCGCGCAGTTTTCGTATAGGCAAGCCGTTATCCTGAAGAATGTCGCAAAGGACACCCAGATCATCCACTTTTTGGCCGTGCACCCAAATAGCATCAAATATAGACGCTATATATCTGTTTTCCCATGATTTACCGGATGCTAACAAAGCCCCGCGCATGGCGAATTTGGTGTTCATCGGAAAATGTGGGCTCATATGAAAGCTCAACCCACGGTGACGCGCAAAGCGATGGAGATCGCGGGTCAAATAGGCCGTCTTCTGCCGGTTCTCTGAAAAAGCCTTAAACGGGCTTTGGTTATTGGTGGCTTTGAAAACAGTGGCCAGCAGAACCGGAACATATGTAACACCGACTTCGTGCTTTGCGGCGATATCAGATATCATCTTCTGCGCGAGGAAGGCGTTCGGACTGCAAAAATCATAAACAAATTCTATATGTTGCGGCATATTTCTCCTCCATCAGGCGAGAGTCGAACCGGACACGAATCTATCTGCGACCACATTAGCAGGCAAAACCCTTTTGGCGTACAGGGACATCGTTGGATTGAGGTGATTTAGCTGTCCTTTTTCCGCTTAACCCCGCAATATTTGGGAAAGATACGTTAATTTCTCAAAGTTGAGCACACACAGATGAAGTTCGAACAAGCCCGGCTAGATCGTATTTGCGATTGGATGCAATCCTATGTGGATGATCGCAAATATGCCGGAAGCTCATTCTTGATGATGCATCAGGGCAGGGAGGTTCTGTTTCATTCCTGCGGGCTTAGAAGCGTTGAGAACAATCTGCCATTCGAGCGGGATACCCTCGTTCGCATCTATTCGATGACCAAGCCGATAACCACTGCGGCCCTGATGATCCTTGTCGAACGAGGTGAGGTTCACCTCGGCGCTCAAGTGTCTGAATATATATCTGATTTCACCGCAACACAGGCGCTGGTACCCGGCGCCACAAGGTTGGATCAGACCGAACCTGCACCTGCACCAACGCTTCATCAGCTGCTGACCCATACAAGTGGCCTAAGCTATCCTTTCAACCCCGGCATCCTGGCTGCGGCAATGGACGAACTTGATCTTGTTTTTGGCCCTAAAGAAGGGTCTTTGGCCGAAAGAGTATCTTTGCTGTCCACTTTACCTTTCGCCTTTCAGCCGGGAACGCGATGGGAATATTCGGTGGGGATAGACGTTATTGGTCGCGTGATAGAAGTTATTTCCGGCCAATCTCTGGAGCAATTCCTTGCGGAAGAGATTTTCAAACCTCTTGGCATGTCCCAGACCGGGTTCGGGGTTCCGGCGGGAGCAGGGGATCGGTTTGCCTCGCTCTATACGCCTTTGGCGGGCAATGCGATGGCGCTAAACGAAGCCCGTACGGGTGAGCAGACATTGCGTCTGGTCGACAATGCCGAAGCATCGCCCTTTGAATCGGCAACAATGTACTCTGGGGGCGGAGGGTTGGTTTCAACCATTGATGACTTTGCTAGATTTTCAGAGATGCTCCGAAATCGCGGAAGGTTCGGTGATCAACAGATTCTTGCACCAAAAACTGTAGAATTCATGCTTCACAACCACTTACCCGGCGATATTGCCTCGATGGGACCGCAGAGTTTTGCGGAACAACCCATGGAGGGCATGGGCTTTGGCCTTGGTGGCGCTGTCGTCATTAACCCCGGCAGAACCTGTGTTCCGGGCAGCATGGGGGATTTCAGCTGGGGTGGTATGGCATCGACCTTCTTTTGGGTTGATCGTCAGAACGAATTTACAGCGATCTTTTTTACCCAACTGTCACCATCCAGCTCTTATCCCTCCCGCGCAGAATTGAAGGCGCTCACCCTCGGGTCAATCATTGAATGACATTCGGCGCGCTGATACCCATTCGCCAAGATTAATCGGAGTACCGCATATGACCGAAGCAGAGAAAGTTCTTCTGGATCTTCTGGACGTTGAAAGACTGGAAGTGGACCTGTTTCGGGGAACAGGGTCGGGCGGCGAAACACCTATGCGAATTTTCGGCGGTCAGGTCATCGCACAAGCACTAGCCGCCGCATATCGCACCGTCGACAACCGCCTGTGTCATTCCCTGCACGCCTATTTCATCCGCCCGGGCGACCCAAGCATTCCCGTAATATATCAAGTTGATAGGGCCCGTGACGGAGGTTCGTTCACGACGCGCCGTGTGGTTGCAATTCAGCATGGTAAGCAGATTTTAAACATGTCCGCCTCATTCCACATTCAGGACGAAGGTTGGGATCATCAGCACGACATGCCTGAGATGGAAACGCCCGAATCCTACCCATCGCGATCAGAGCTCAAGAAGAAATATCTGGACAAAGTACCGCCCAGCTTTCGCGGAGAACTAACACGCGAGCGCCCGATCGAAGTCCGCGAGGTCGGCCATCTGGATCCTTTCAACCCAGAGAAATCGGATGACCGCAACCAGATCTGGTTCCGGATGGGGGCCGCGGCCAATGCCGATGCGGTCACGCAGCATCTGTTGCTGGCCTATGCTTCAGATATGTATCTCATGAGCTCGGGAATGCGCCCGCACGGCCTAAGCTGGTTTACTGGTGAGGTGAACGGCGCCAGCCTGGACCATGCGATTTGGTTTCACGCGCCGCTCAAGTTCGAGAATTGGCATCTGTATTCCATGGATTCGCCATGGGGCGGGCGAGGGCGCAACTTCAACCGTGGATCAATCTATTCCGAAGATGGCGTTCTGGTCGCATCAGTCGCCCAGGAAGGCCTGATGAGGCGCCCTCAGAACAAAAGTTAAGTTTCTTCGTTAAACTTTTGATTTAACTTCTGCATTCCTGAAATCCACCTGTCATAATCTCCGGATTTATGGCGAATGTAGTCCAGAACCTGTGGATGAGGCAGTACCAGAAATTGCTCAGAAGATATTGCCTCTACGCAAGCCTCGGCAACATCTTCAGGTTCCAACATTCCGTCAATCGAAGCCACGGAAGTTTCGTGCCCGCGCGTCATATCGGACCGTACGGCCTGTGGGCAAAGTACCGAGACCCGCAAACCTTTATGCCCGTATGTAAGCGACAACCATTCAGCAAACCCAACTGCTGCGTGCTTTGTGACGCCGTATGGCGCGGCACCTGGCTGGTTCAGCAATCCCGCAGCAGACGCCGTGGTCATGATGTAGCCTTCGCCACGCTCCAGCATTCTGGGCACCAAATGCCGCGCGGTCCAAACATGGGACATCACGTTGATTTTCCAGATACGATCCCAGTCTTCATCCGGAACCTCCAAACCACCAATCGTCAATATCCCGGCATTTGCACAATACAGATCGATAGGGCCGACCGAGCTTTCTACAGCTTCGATCAACTCGGCTGTATTAGCCTCAAGCGAAACATCACAATGGAATGAATGGCCGCCAATCTCTTTTGCGACAGCGTCTGCGCCGGTTTTGTTGATATCAGCGCAGACAACCGTGGCACCTTCACGAGCAAATCGCTGTGCCAAACCTTTTCCGATGCCATCAGCGGCACCGGTCACAACAACGATCTTTCCGTTCAATTCCATTCGATCCTCATGATGTGGTAGGTGTCAGGAACAGATCGTAAGGTATTGTGAGGATTTGAAAAGTTTCCCAAGCGCATTGGCATTAATTTAACATAATACCAATTACACGAATTCTGGAAACTTAGTAAAACGCCTGCAATCCCGTCTGTGCACGCCCCAGGATCAACGCGTGAACATCATGCGTCCCCTCGTAGGTGTTGACCGTTTCTAGGTTCACCATATGTCGGATGACCTGAAACTCTAGCGAAATGCCGTTGCCGCCGTGCATGTCACGCGCATGACGTGAAATATCCAGGGCTTTGCCGCAATTGTTGCGCTTAATGATCGAAATCATCTCGGGCGCGGCTTCGGCCTTGTCCATCAGTCGCCCGACACGCAGGCTTGCCTGAAGACCCAGAGCAATTTCTGTCTGCATATCCGCCAATTTGCGCTGGAAAAGCTGCGTCTGCGCCAATGGCTTGTCAAATTGTTTCCGGTCCAACCCATATTGGCGTGCCGCATGCCAACAGCTTTCGGCAGCGCCCATAACACCCCAGCTGATTCCGTAGCGTGCGCGGTTCAGACATCCAAACGGGCCTTTCAGGCCCTGAACATGAGGCAGCAAAGCATCCTCGGTGACTTCGACACCCTCCAGCACAATTTCACCGGTGATCGAGGCGCGTAGGCTCAGCTTGTTCTGGATTTTCGGCGCGCTCAGACCTTTGAGGCCTTTTTCAAGGACAAAACCACGGATCTTTCCGTCATGTGCATCAGATTTGGCCCAAACAACAAACACATCCGCAATCGGGGCGTTCGATATCCACATCTTGCTGCCAGATAGACGATATCCACCGTCGATCTTTTCCGCACGCGTTTTCATACCTGCCGGATCAGAGCCCGCATCAGGTTCGGTCAGACCAAAACATCCGATCCATTCGCCGCTGGCCAGTTTCGGAAGGTATTTCCGGCGCTGCTCCTCGCTGCCATAGGCATAGATCGGATACATCACCAACGAGCTTTGTACAGACATCATCGAGCGATAGCCCGAATCCACGCGTTCCACTTCTCGGGCGACAAGGCCGTAAGAGACATATCCGCCCCCTAGCCCGCCGTATTCTTCCGGGATCGTAGTGCCCAGCAGACCCATTTCACCCATTTCACGAAAAATCTCGGGGTCAGTTTCTTCGTTCTGAAATGCTTCTGTCACCCGCGGCTGAAGCTTTTCCTGCGCATAGGCTTGCGCACTGGCCGCAATCATACGTTCGTCTTCGTCTAGCTGGTCTGACAGGCGGAACGGATCATCCCAGGCGAACTGGCCCATGTCAGGCACATCTTTGGCGCGTAATGTCGGCTTGGTGTCAGGGGCATTCATGGTGCGTCTCCGCTTTGTCAGCTTCGCGGCAAACTAACCCGTCGGCTCACCAAAAAACAGTAAGAGTTTCGCATCCACCCTTGAGTAAAACTCATAGCTTGCAGCCACCTGCCCCACGCGTTCAACCCAGCGCGTATCCCGCACCACGAACAGTGCGAACCGGATCATCTCCACCATACTGCGTTAGTGCTTTGCGTAAGCGGCCGATATGAACGTCGACCGTTCGTGTATCGACATAAATATCCCGCCCCCAGACGCGATCCAATAGCTGTTCTCGGCTCCAGACGCGGCCCGGCTTTTCCATGAATGTGCTCAGCAAGCGAAATTCGGTTGGGCCAAGCTTTAGTGGTTTGCTGTCGCGGCTGACCTTATGAGTTTCAGAATCCAAAACGATGTCTGCGAATTCCAGCCTAATTCCTACAGTCGCAGGCCGGACACGCCGCAACTGGGTGCGTACCCGGGCCATAAGCTCGACAATCGAATAGGGTTTGACCACATAGTCATCAGCCCCGGTTTCCAGACCTCGCACTTTGTCGATTTCTTCCGACCGGGCCGACAGCATGATAATTGGGATCGACCGCGTGTCGGAGCGGGTTTTCAGCCGGCGGCAAACCTCGATCCCGCTGAGATTGGGCATCATCCAGTCCAGTACGATAATGTCCGGACTGTCTTCATCGACCAGCAACATGGCCTCTTCACCATTGGCTGCTTTGGATACGCGAAAACCTTCTGCCTCGAGATTATAGGCCAGGACTTCGCGCTGAGCCGGCTCATCCTCGACAACCAGAACGGTCGGTTGATCAGCGGACATTCTCAAATCTCCTAGACGGATTGCGATGTAAAATCGGCTTTGGGACGCGCTTCTGTCGGGCGCTCTCCGGTCACCAGATAAACGACCTGCTCGGCAATCGCCGTCACATGATCGCCCATACGTTCTATATTCTTGGCGATGAAATGCAGGTGCATACAGGATGAGATGTTGCGTGGGTCTTCTGCCATGAAAGTCAGGAATTCTCGGAACAGACCATTATACATCTGGTCGACTTCCTCATCACGTTCGATGACATCCGCCGCCAGCTCAGCGTCGCGCTGGACATAGGCGTCCAAAGCGTCCCTGAGCATCCGTTCGACCTCACGTGCCATACGTCGCAAGGCGGCGGCACTGCCATTGATCTCACTGGTATTGACCAGGACCGTCGTGCGTTTGGCTATGTTCTTTGAATAGTCGCCGATACGTTCCAGGTTGGCGGAAACCTTCAATACCGATAGGACCAGACGAAGATCGCTTGCTGTTGGCGCACGCAGCGCGATCAAACGCGCCGTTTCTTCGTTGATCAGCTCTTCCAACGCATCAATGGCCTTGTCGCCCTGACGCACCTCTTGCGCGAGTTCGACATCGCGCGACTCAAGCGACCGTGCCGCGCTCATGATTGCGGCTTCGACGAGGCCGCCCATTTTCATGATATGCGCCTGAATGGCTTCCAGATCCCGGTCGAAGGCGGATGCGATATGTTGTTCTGTCATCTCTGAATACCTATGTTCAGCCGATACGGCCGGTGATGTAGCTTTCGGTGCGGGGATCTTCGGGGTTGGTGAAAATCTGTCCGGTTTCACCAAACTCGACAAGGTTGCCCAAATGGAAAAACGCGGTCTTCTGGCTGACGCGAGCGGCCTGCTGCATCGAGTGGGTAACGATCACCACCGAGTATCGCGACCGCAATTCGTCGATCAGTTCCTCTACCTGCGCAGTCGCAATCGGATCAAGGGCCGAGCACGGCTCGTCCATCAGCAGAACCTCAGGTTCCGTAGCCACCGCACGGGCGATGCACAGGCGCTGTTGCTGACCGCCGGACAGGCCGGTTCCGGGGGCATCCAGACGGTCTTTGACCTCATCCCAGATGGCGCCGCGGCGCAGTGATTTCTCGACAATCTCGTCCAGTTCAGCCTTGTTTCTGGCCAGTCCGTGGATACGCGGGCCGTAGGCCACATTGTCATAGATTGACTTGGGAAATGGGTTCGGTTTCTGAAACACCATACCGACCTTGGCACGCAGCTGAACCGGGTCGACGCGTTTGTCATAGATATCTTCGCCATCCAGCAGGATATCGCCCTCGACACGGCAGATGTCGATCGTGTCGTTCATCCGGTTCAGGCAGCGCAGGAAGGTGGATTTTCCGCAACCCGAGGGGCCGATAAAGGCCGTGACGGTCTTGTCTTCGATCCTGACGTCGACGTCTTTGATGGCGTGATTTTCACCGTAATAAACCTGAACCTTGTTCGCGGCGATCTTGATGTCTTTGGCGTCCACGGTTCTCTCCACTCGTGTCATATCGTTCATAATTGACCCCATTTACCAGCGGCGTTCAAAGCGGCGGCGCAGGATGACTGCGATTGCATTCATTGTTACCAGGAAAAGCAGAAGGATAATGATGCCCCCCCATGCGCGTTCGTAAAAGGCCGGGTCGGCGCGCTTGGACCATTCGTAAATCTGTGCTGGCATGGCCGAGTTCGGAGACAGAAAACCGTCCACTATTCCATCCGGCGGGTTCGAGGCGATAAAGCCCACCATCCCGATCAGCAGCAACGGCGCAGTTTCACCAAGCGCCTGCGCCAGGCCAATAATAGTACCCGTCAGGATGCCAGGTGCGGCCAGTGGCAACACATGATGAAACACTGCCTGCATTTTCGAGGCCCCTACCCCCAGCGCGGCGTCCCGGATCGACGGCGGCACCGCCTTTAGCGACGCGCGGGTCGAAATGATGATCGTCGGCAGCGTCATCAGCGTCAGAACCAGACCACCCACCAGCGGGGCCGAGGTCGGCAGGTGCATATAGTTGATGAACACGGCCAGGCCCAGAATACCGAACACAATCGAAGGAACTGCCGCGAGGTTCGAGATATTCACCTCGATAATATCGGTAAACCGGTTCTGCGGCGCGAATTCTTCCAGATAGATTGAGGCCGCAACCCCGATCGGCAGCGCCAGCACCAACACAACCAGCATCATGAACAGTGAGCCCAGCATGGATACTCCGATCCCGGCAGCCTCGGGCCGCTGATCGGAGGCGTCCGCCCCGAAGATAAAGTCAGGGTTGAACGCCTTGTACAGCACACCAGCAGCACGCAACTGATCCACGAAGTCCAGCTGTGCGACCGAGATGCTCTTGTCATTCGCGATGGACTGGCGTGTCACACGGCCCTTCAGATAGCCATCAACGCGGCTGTTCACCAAAAAACGGAAGCTGACCGACTTTCCGATCTCATCCGGGTTCGAGATGACGTAATTACGCAGGTCCGCCTGTGCGGATTTGGAAAGGATTTGCCCCATCTCTTTGGGCGACAGATCGGACTGGATGCCCAGTTTCTGCACCTCAACCTCCAGTGCGGAGGCGATCAAAGGCGCGTATCCGAAGGTCGAAACCTTGCTGATATCCGCGATGTCACGGTTGCCCTTTTTGTCGAGCTTGTCTTCCTTCAGCTCAACCGTCAGCTCAAGAAAGCTTTGCTGAAAGGCGCCGGTACCGGAGGTGACGATATTGGTCACCAACACGATCAACATCACAAGACCGACACCAATGGCCGCGATCCCGTACATTTTGAACCGGGATTCGGCCGCATTGCGACGCTTGGTTCGCGTGTCCTGATTGAACAGCGAAGCCCCTTTGTGTTTAGCGGCAGGTGCTGCGTCTTGTTTTTGGGACATGTCAGTCATTCATACTGCTCCCGGTATTTGCGCACGATATAGAGGGCGAAGATGTTCAGCCCCAGCGTGATGATGAACAGGGTCAGACCCAGGGCAAAGGCCACAAGAGTCTCCGGGCTTGCGAAATCAGTATCCCCGGTCAGCTGGCTGACGATCCTAGTGGTGATTGTGGTCATGGCTTCGAAAGGGTTTCCCGAGAATTTGGCAATCGCACCGGCGGCCATTACGACAATCATCGTCTCACCGATTGCGCGGCTTGCGGCCAACAAGATTGCCCCTACGATCCCGGGCAAAGCTGCCGGCAGGACGACTTGCCTGACAGTTTCGGAATGCGTTGCGCCTAAGCCTAGCGATCCGTCTCGCATTGACTGGGGCACCGCGTTGATGATGTCGTCAGATAGTGACGACACGAATGGGATGAGCATGATGCCCATGACCAGACCCGCCGTGAGTACAGCGTTCGAACTGGCCATCCAACCAACGCCCAAAGCACCCCCCTGCCCGAACACAGATACCAGTGCCGGACCGACCGTCAGCAGCGCGAAAAGACCGTAAACGATGGTTGGGATACCGGCGAGGATTTCCAGCAAAGGCTTGGCCACAGACCTTGCCACGCTCGAGGCATATTCGGAAAGATAGATCGCAGCGTACAGCCCAATCGGAACCGCAACCAGCAACGCGATCAGAGAAATATACAATGTCCCCCACAGCAGTGGGAGGATCGACAGTTCACTTCCGCCCCGGAAGTTCGGGGCCCAGGTGCTGCCAAAGAAAAAGTCTTTCCACGAATGAAGTTCGAAGAAATTCATCGTTTCAAAAAACATGGACAGGACGATGCCGACTGTGGTCAGAACTGCGATCGAAGCGGCCAGCAGCAGCAGCGCCAGAATGCCTTGTTCGACAACATTTCGGGCGCGAAATTCTTTATGAGTGCGGATATAGGCAAATGAGGCCCCGATCAGCGTCACAACCAAAACCGCGATCTGCATCGCAATGTTTCCGCTTGCGCTCATCGAGCGATATTTCTGCGCCGCCAGCAGAATGGGTGCGGTTACCTCTTGCGTAATGATCTGGCCAGCCTCTTTCAGTCGCGCGGTCACATCGGCAAAATCCTCATGCGCGCTGCGGGCAAAGTCTTCGGTCATGGTGCCTGCGGCAACCGCGCCGTCCAGGCCGTTGGCGACCCGGCGCACTTCGCTCATCAGCAAGCCGCGGGTCGACCCCTCGGGGATTGCCGAGTCCGGCAGCAACCCAGAGGCAGAATTGCTGACGATCAAGGGCTGCGCCAGCAACCAGATGACCAGCAAAACGAACCCCGGTATCAGCGCCGTCAAAGCAACGTTATAGCCGTAATAGGATGGAAGAGAGTGCAGATTGCGCAGGTTTCCGTCCGCGCTGGCCATCGCGCGGTACCGGCCCGCAAAATAGCCAAGAACAGCAATCGCCAGCAAAATGAGCAGCAGCCAGGTTAGTGCCATGAGAACTCCGTCAAGCGGCAGGAGTGGATTTAAGAAAACCGGGGCGTAGACACCGCCCCGGTTCAGTCGTATGAAAGCTTAGGAACCGCCGCCCAAAGTGGTTTCGCTGGCTACGATTTCCTGAACCTTGACCAGCTCTGGGTCTGATACGAGACCGTATGCAGCCAGAGGGCCATCGGGGCCTGCAACCTCGTCAGCGACGAAGAACTCTGCATATTCTTTCAGCCCGGGGATAACGCCGATATGCGCTTTTTTCACATAGAAAAACAGCGGGCGCGATACCGGGTATTCGCCAGTTGCGATGGATTCGGTCGAAGGCACGATGCCTGCCATGGTCGCAACCTGCAGTTTGTCGGTGTTGTTTTCGTAGAACGCCAGACCAAAGACGCCGATGCCGTCTTTGTTGCTGTCGATACGCGCCAGGGTCTCGGTATAGTCACCGTCGATGTCGACCGAAACGCCATCCGTACGCAGAGCGATACAGGCTTTTTCAGCGGCTTTCTTGTCGTCACCATTTGCGGCTTTGTAGACATCAAAGTCACCCAGATGCTCACAACCGGCCAGGATCACCTTGTCTTCGAACACTTCACGCGTGCCGTGCTTGGTGCCGGGGATGAAGGCTGCAATCGGCTGCGCCGGGAATGCTGGGTTCACGTCGGCCCAGGTCTTGTTGGGATTGTCGACCAGCTGGCCATCAACTACGATCTGAGCGGACAGCGCTTTGTACCAATCTTCCGGCGTGAACTCGAACGAGTTGCCGTTGATGTCGGATGCGAAAACGATGCCGTCATAGCCGATCTGAACTTCGATGATGTCGGTGACGCCGTTTTCGGCGCAGGCTTTGATCTCTTTTTCACGGATCTGGCGCGAAGCGTTCGCTACGTCGATGGTGTTTTCGCCAACACCTTCACAGAACCGCTTGAGGCCGGCCGAAGATCCGCCCGATTCAACAACCGGGGTCTGGAAGTCAAAGTTTTCGCCAAAGGCTTCTGCAACGATCGAAGCATAGGGCAGAACGGTGGAAGAACCAGCAACCTGAACTTGATCACGCGCGGTGGCCGCAGTGGCCGAAACAGCAGCGATAGCCAGAACCGAAGCCGACAGTTTTACAAAGGACATTTCAGTCTCCTTGAGAAATATGTTTCTGGATCATCCTCATGATGATCTTGGCCGAACCTCTAAAAGTCGTGCGTAAGTCTTTTGTGACAAGTGTGTAACGGTTTCATGACATGTTTGGATTTTCAGCCGATACGCCACAGAACATATGCTGTGAAAGAAACAAAACAGATCCGACAACTGGCTTGATCCAAGCGATCAGCGCGGCAAAATCACTGTAAAAACAGTGCCTTTTCCAAGATCGCTTTCCACCCGCAATCTGCCGCGATGGCGGTTTAGAATATGTTTTACAATCGCCAGGCCCAACCCGGTTCCACCCAGTTGCCGTGACCTATGACTGTCCGCGCGATAGAATCGTTCGGTCAAACGCGATACATGCTTCGGGTCGATTCCAGGTCCCCTGTCCACGATCTGAACGCGAACGCCGGGACCGCGCATTGCGGTATCGTGATCCGAAGATTTGACGCGAACTTCTACCCGACCACCGCTGCCGCCGTATTTAATTCCGTTCTCGATCAGGTTGGTAAATACTTGGAGCAACTGGTCGCTGTCGCCAACTAGCATTATTTTGTCTTCGGGCGCATCCAGGCTCAGCACTACATCCGCGTCATCTGCCAATGGGCGCAGAGAATTGAGGGTCGATTTAAGAAGTGCCGTCAGCTCAAGTTGTTCTTTCGGGCGAACCCGCTCTTCGCTTTCGACGCGGTTCAAAGACAGAAGATCGCCGACAAGCCGGTTCATGCGATTTGCCTCGTCGTTCATGATCTGAAGAAAACGATCCCGGGCAACCTCGTCATCTCGGGCCGGACCGCGCAAGGTTTCAATAAAGCCCATTAATGCCGTCAGCGGGGTCCGCAATTCATGGCTGACATTCGCGACGAAATCACGTCGCATCTGATTTGCGTGCTCAACATGCGTAACGTCCTGAAATACAGCAAGCAACGCACCGCCGGATACTGCACCGACCCCATTCATGTACCGGCACTGAACTTCGAATGTTGTATCCTGGGCTCCGTCATTGGACAGGTGCCGAGTGTTGGACGTTCCCTTCGTGCGCAGGCTTTGTTCAATCGCTTCGATAACCTGCGGCTGTCTGAGGATGGTCGCGAAATGCCGCTGCAGGATATTCTGGCCCAACAACGTCTTTGCTTCGGTATTGACCGCAATAATCCGTTCCGTCTGGTCAACCATCAGCGCGGGCATCGGGATGGCGGTTACAATTTCTTCAAGTTGGTCGTTGGTCATAAAGGGGCAGTTCTCTTAGCAACGCAGTTGGACGCTAGGATAGCTCTCGCATTGTATCGCGAAAATGACGCATGTTTTCTTGATAATGCAAGGCGCTGAAGGTCAGCTTCTGGGCGGTCGCATTGTCGATCTCGCGCACGACTTTACCCGGTGAGCCCATGACCAGAGAATTATCCGGTATCTCTTTTCCTTCGGTCACCAAAGCCCCTGCCCCGATCAGACAGTTTTTGCCGATCTTGGCACCGTTCAACACGATGGCCCCCATTCCGATCAGGGTATTATCCCCGATCGTACAGCCATGCAGCATGACCTTATGCCCAATCGTGCAGTTCTTCCCGATGGTCAGAGGATACCCCGCATCAATATGCATGACGCAGTTTTCCTGAACATTGCTGCCCTCACCAACCCGGATTTCTTCGTGATCAGCGCGGATCGTGCAGCCGAACCAGACCGAGGCCCCCTGTTCAAGCACGACTTTGCCGATCAGATTGGCGTCTGGGGCGACCCAGGTGTCCTCGTGGATTTCCGGTACATCAGAGCCAAGGGCATAGATGGTCATGACTGATCCTCGAATTCGTTTTGCAGCGTACGGACATGATCCTGAAGCTTGGGTTGCTGGATACGCCGCATTCGCTCGGCACTGACGATGGTTTTCAGCTTTTCTTCGGTCTCGTCCAGATCGTCATTGACCAGCACATAGTCGTAATATCCCCAATGACTGATCTCATCCCAGCTTTTAAGCATCCGCTTGGAAATAACCTCTTCACTGTCCTGACCGCGGCTTTCCAGTCGGCGGCGCAATTCGGGGATCGACGGTGGCAGGATGAAAATCGACAGGGCGTGTTTGCCCAGATCCGAGTTCCTAATCTGCACCTCGCCCTGCCAGTCGACATCGAACAGAACGTCCTTGCCGTCATTGATGGACTCGCGAACTGGCCCAGCCGGAGAGCCGTAGAAATTGCCAAACACATGGGCATGTTCCAGCATCTGTCCCTCGGACACCTGCTGTCGAAAGGTATCTTCTGTCAGGAAATAATACTCACGCCCATGTTCTTCCCCAGGCCGGGGCGCGCGTGTTGTGGCCGAAACCGAGAACTCCAGATCCGTGTCCCATTGCATCAGACGCTTGGCCAACGTGGATTTCCCTGCGCCCGAAGGCGAGGACAGAATGATTAATAGGCCGCGTCGATCCGCCATCAGGGCGCTCCTGTCATTATTCTACGTTCTGCACTTGCTCGCGCATCTGATCTATTACCGCCTTCAACTCAAGCCCAACCGATGTCAAATCGGCGCTTTGTGCCTTGGAACACAGCGTATTGGCCTCGCGGTTGAACTCTTGCATCAGAAAATCAAGCTTGCGCCCCACGGCGGCATCCTGTGCAAGCAAATCGCGTGCGGCAGTGACATGGGCCTTCAGCCTGTCAATTTCTTCCGTTATATCCGACTTGACTGCAATCAGAGCCAACTCTTGTGCAACCCGGTCCGGATCCGCGCCTTGCGCATTATCCATCACGCGCTGCAGATTTTCTTGTAAGTTTTCAGCGATTTTATCCCGGCGCTCTTCAGCGAGCTTGGCGGCTTGCTCCGTAAGGCTTGAAACCTGCGATAGCTGCGCCTCAAGCACATCGGCCAGGGCCCGGCCTTCGGATTCACGCATCTTAATGAAATCGCTCAGCAAATCATCAAACGCGCCGGTTAGATGTTTGACCAAGGGGGCCGGATCATCCGCATCCCCACCGGTTTCCAACATGCCTTTGACAGCAATAAGCTCGGCCGCCGTCGACGGGGCCAGCGCTAGTCCCCGTTCTTCTGCCATCGTCTGCGTTCGCGCCAGAGCATCCAGAGCAGCGGCCATCGCAACCGGGTTCAGCACAAGATCGGCTGTCGTTTCCTCGCGGCTCAGCTTGAGCGAAAGCGTCACATTCCCCCGGCCCAGGCTTTTCGAAATCCGCGAACGAAGCGCGGCTTCGAGCCCGGTGAGCCATTCAGGCACCCGCAGACGCATATCCAGCCCTTTGCCGTTTACGCTGCGCAACTCCCAGGTCCAGCTATGTGGACCATGTGTTCCCTTGCCCGAGGCAAATCCGGTCATGGATCTGATCATGCCTGTCTTCTCCGCTTTGCCCGCCCAGTGTTCTTGTCCGCACCTAATGCCATCCTCGTGTGCAGGGCAAGAGTTTGCTGAGAATGACTGCGTCGGACAGAGGTTAACCATTCATTAAAGAATTACTCCAAAATTGACTCAACCCGTGCCAATCTCGTCTAGGCAAGTACCGACAAGGCGCAAAAGCTCCCGGTATCTTGCATTTTATGAAAATGACGGTCGATTGCAGTTAGGGTGATGAAAATGAAGATCTTTTTCGGTAACGGTTCCGGGACTAAATTTGGAAAGATCGTCGCAATGGATCGTTTTGACAGTGGGCGCAGTCTATCGCCCATACAACAGGCCGAAGCGTACTGGACAGCCTTGCTGTCCGGCGATGGTGTTCCTATGCGATCTCAGATCGACCCGCGCGGGCTTGAGAATATCCTGCCTAACACCTTCATCCTTGAACGCATTGCACCCGGTCTGGCCCGGTTTCGTCTGGCCGGCAGTCACTTGAACACACTGGCGGGTATGGAGGTTCGGGGAATGCCTCTGACCGCTTTTTTCGAACCCAGCGCGCGAACTCAGGTTACCGAAATCCTTGAACAGGTTTTTGCCGGTCCTGCCATTGCTGAACTTGAATTGGCCTCGACCGGTGGGTTTGGGCGCACGGATCTTCAGGCGCGAATGATCCTTTTGCCGCTGAAAAGCGATTTGGGCGATGTCAGCCGTGTTCTTGGCGTTATGGTCAGTGACGGGGCGATTGGGGCAACCCCCCGGCGCTTTGATGTAAGCCATTATAAACTGCGTGCTGTGTCAGAAATACAGGCGCCGCAACAACCGGTTCAGCCTGTTGTCGAAGGATTTGCCGAAGAACAACAAGAGTACAAACGTCCCGGATCTCACCTTCGATTGGTCGTATCACGGGATAAGTAACGAGTAACGCGTGTTAAATGTAAAGAAGGCGGGCCTATTAGACCCGCCTTTTTAAAATCGTCTGACCAAGTGGTTAGGAGGCTGCGCGTTTGCCGCGGTTCCGGCGCAGATCTGTCAGTTCTTCCGCAACAAGGAAGGCCAGTTCCAACGATTGCGACGCGTTCAAACGTGGATCGCAGGCTGTATGGTAACGGTCTGACAGATCTTCTTCTGTTACAGCGCGTACACCTCCAGTGCATTCGGTCACGTCTAGCCCCGTCATCTCAAAATGCACACCGCCGGGGATCGTGCCCTCGGCCTGATGCACACCAAAGAAGTCGCGTACTTCGCGCAGCACAGAATCAAAAGGCCGGGTCTTATAGCCGGTGGCCGATTTGATCGTATTGCCGTGCATTGGGTCACAGACCCAGGTCACCTTGGCGCCCTCTTCCTTGACAGCTTTGACCAGACGCGGCAGATGCTCTCCCGCCTTGCCTGCACCAAACCGCGCGATCAGGGTCAGACGCCCTTCTTCGTTTTCCGGGTTCAGTTTGGCCATCAAAACTTTGAGGTCTTCGGCAGATGTCGTCGGACCGCATTTCAGACCGATCGGGTTCAGAACGCCGGAACAGAATTCAACATGCGCGCCATCAGGTTGACGGGTGCGGTCGCCAATCCAGATCATGTGGCCGGACCCGGCCAACCAGTTGCCCGATGTAGAATCAAGACGGGTCAGCGCCTCTTCGTATTCAAGCAGCAGACCTTCGTGGCTGGTATAGAATTCAACCGACGAGAATTCATGCGTTGTGTCCGCGGTGATGCCCGCAGCCCCCATGAAATCAATCGAATCCTGAATTCGGTCAGCAATTTCAGAGTATTTCTGAACATCCTGGCCATCGGCAAAGCCGAGTGTCCACGAATGCACATGGCTCATATCGGCGAAACCACCGGTCGAAAAGGCGCGCAACAAGTTCAATGTTGCCGCTGCCTGCGTATAGGCTTGCAACATCTTGGACGGATTCGGAATCCGCGCCTCGGGCGTGAAATCCAGCTCGTTGATAATATCGCCGCGATAGCTGGGCAGCTCAATGCCATCCACCACCTCTGTCGGTGCGCTGCGCGGTTTGGCGAACTGTCCAGCCATACGGCCCACTTTGACCACCGGCACCTTTGCGCCATAGGTCAGAACCATGGCCATCTGCAGCATCACCTTAAAGGTGTCGCGGATCGCATCCGCGCTGAATTGTTCAAAGCTTTCAGCACAGTCGCCGCCCTGCAGCAGGAAAGCCTCACCCCGCCCCGCAGCACCAAGATGTTGCTTGAGCCGACGTGCCTCACCTGCAAACACCAGCGGCGGATACTGCGAAAGCTGAGCCTCGACTTTTGCCAGCGCGGCTGCGTCGGTATAGTCTGGCATCTGAACCCGGGGCTTGTTGCGCCAGTTCGTTTTTTGCCATTCGGTCATAGCTTTGATCTCCGCTGAAGTATTCAAGTCGCCTCTATACAAAAACGTTTGGTGAGAGGCCATATACGATTTGGACCTCTTGACGTCGCAAACAAGCTTTGATCATGGTGGCGGTCAAATCTGTCGCCGGACGTAGGGTCAAACGGCGCCGAATCAAGGACACCTCGCCATGCAAGAGCAACGCCAAGTTGTCACGGTGGAAACCACTGCGGCCAGCCCTCGTCATTTCGTGTTTGTCCTGTTGGACAAATTCTCGCTGCTGTGTTTTGCCTCTGCGCTGGATAGCCTGCGCATCGCAAACCGAATGGCCGACAAAGAGCTTTACAGTTGGAGTCTGTCTGGAGAAGGCGGCGAGACAATCAGATGTTCCGCAGGAACCGAGTTCAAACTGGACGCAGATCTAGCCGAGCTGCAGCGTGATGACGTCGTGCTGATCTGCGGCGGTGTCGATGTTCAAGCCGCTACCACCAAGAAAATTCTGAACTGGGTCCGCCGCGAAGCACGCCGGGGATTGCGCATTGGTGGGCTGTGTACGGCAGCTTATACCTTGGCCAAGGCCGGTTTACTGGATGGCAAGCGTGCGACAATTCACTGGGAAAACTCAGACAGTTTCACCGAAGAATTTGATGAGGTCGAACTGACCAAATCCGTATTCCAGATTGACGGAAACCGGATGACAACAGCCGGTGGTACTTCCTCTATCGACCTGATGCTGAAAATCATCGCCGAGGATTTTGGCGAAGATCTTGCGAACGCGGTGGCCGATCAGCTGATCTATTCCTCGATCCGTACTGATCAGGACACCCAGCGTCTGTCGACCCCGACACGGATTGGGGTGCGCCATCCCAAGCTGAGCCAGGTCATCCTGATGATGGAGAAGAACATCGAAGAGCCGATCTCGCCTTCGCTTCTGGCCAAAGAGGTCGGCATGTCCACGCGGCAGCTAGAGCGTCTGTTTCGCCGTTACCTCAGCCGGTCACCTAAACGCTATTATATGGAGCTGCGCCTGCATAAAGCCCGGAACCTGCTGATGCAGACCGACATGAGCGTGATCAACGTGGCGCTGGCATGCGGGTTTGCCTCGCCGAGCCATTTCTCGAAATGCTACCGGGCGCATTACAACACCACGCCCTATCGTGAGCGCGGTGCGCAAAGCGGGCGCTTGTCTGTTTAATCGCTGGGGGTCATGCGAAAGACAGCGCCCTGCCCGACGGAAACAAACCAGATTGATCCATCTGGTGCCTCGACAATGTCGCGGACGCGTTCCGTCTGAGGGCCCTTGATCTGCTCGACCTCAGTCAAAGGGATGCCTTCAAGCCGAGCGATATAGTCGAATTTGAGCGACCCGACGAATAGATCACCGTTCCATTCGGGCCAAAGCTTGCCTGAATAAATCAAAAGGCCGGATGGGGCGATGGAAGGGTCCCAATAGAATTCAGGTTGCTCCATCCCCGGTTTCGCCGTCCCCTCGCCGATTGCCTGGCCGGAATAGTGCTTGCCATAGGAAATCACCGGCCAGCCATAGTTCCGCCCCGGCCGGATTAGGTTCACTTCATCTCCGCCCTTGGCTCCATGTTCCGATACCCATAGATGCCCCCGTGCATCCAGCCCTGCGCCTTGGGGATTCCGGTGGCCATAAGACCATATCTCAGGCTGAATTCCCTGTTGTCCGACAAATGGATTATCAGCCGGCACCGAGCCGTCCCGATTCACACGGATCACCGAGCCGTTGTGGCTCGATTGATCCTGTGCGGTCGGGCGATCACCACGATCGCCGATAGTGACAAGTAATGTCCCGTCCTTTGCCTCGACAATACGAGAGCCAAAATGACGCCCAGAATCCCCACCATTTTCCGCTTCGAAAATCGTGCGCAGATCGGTCAGCTCTGATCCGTCTTCGGACAGGCGCGCAATCGCAAGTGCAGTGCCTGCCCCCTTTGGTTGAGGCTTGGAATAGGTCAGGAAAACCTCACGGCTTTGTGAAAAATCCCTGGCAACGGTTACGTCCAGCAAACCGCCCTGCCCCTTTGCAACCACATTGGGAGTACCTTTGACGCGAACTATGTTTCCCTCCGACACGAACAGAAGATCACCGTCGCGCTCAGTTACCAGAAAGGACATGTCAGGCAGGATGCCGACTGCCCAGGGCGTATCGAGCCCCTTCACCATCGCCGTCACACGCGCCGATCCGGAGTTGGTAGTTAGCGATTCTGCCCCTGCCAACCCTGAAACAACAGAAAATATGAAGATCAAAGCTAGTCTAAACATCTCGTTCTCCTTACCGAAAACACCGCGCCGGGCACATCTGAACAACTAGAACTGTGCGCCACAAAAACACGTTTGCGTTAGGACTTTTCTTTTTCGAACAGCTTGCCTAGGGTCGTGCCCAGAACGAATACGTTCACAACTGGGAGTAACCATATGAAAAAGCTGCTTACAGCAACTGCAGCAACCGCCCTTCTTTCGGGCGCAGCTATGGCCGAAGACGTCACATTGGGTGTTCTGTTCGGCTTTACCGGACCGATTGAATCGCTGGCACCCGCTATGGGTTCAGGCGCCGAGATGGCGATGGCCGAAGTCACCGAATCCGGCAAACTGCTGGATGGCTCGACCGTCACCGCATCGCGCGCTGACACCGGCTGTATCGACAACGGCCTGTCCACCTCGAACGGTGAACGCATGATTGCCGACGGCGTTGCCGGCATCATTGGCGGTGACTGCTCTGGCGTGACCGGAGCGATCCTGCAGAATGTCGCGATCCCGAACGGGATGGTCATGATCTCGCCCTCGGCGACCTCGCCCGGCCTGTCGACCATGGAGGATAACGGCCTGTTCTTCCGCACCGCCCCTTCGGATGCGCGTGAAGGTCAAGTGATGGCAGATATCCTGAATGATCGCGGTATCACTTCAATCGCACTGACCTACACCAACAACGACTATGGCAAGGGTCTGGCAGACGCGATCCAGTCCTCGTTCGAGGCATCGGGCGGCGAAGTCACAATCGTGGCAGCGCATGAAGATGGCAAAGCGGACTACTCGGCCGAAGTTGGCGCGCTGGCCTCGGCCGGTGGCGACATTCTGGTTGTAGCCGGGTATCTCGATCAGGGCGGACTGGGCATCATTCAGTCAGCGCTGGACAGCGGTGCATTCGACACGTTCGGCTTGCCGGGCGGCATGATCGGTGACTCGCTGCCCGCAAATGTCGGTCCCGACCTGAACGGCTCGTTCGGTCAGATCGCCGGTTCAGGTGGTGAAGGTGCTGAAAAGTACTTTGCCATGGCCGAAGCCGCCGGTTTTGACGGATCGTCGCCCTATTCGCCTGAAAGCTATGACGCCGCAGCGCTGTTCATGCTGGCGATGCAGGCCGCTGGTTCGACCAACCCGGCCGACTATGGCAGCAAGATCCTAGATGTTGCCAACGCTCCAGGTGAGAAGATCTATCCGGGTGAGCTGGCCAAAGGTCTGGAACTGTTGGCCGCTGGTCAGGACATCGACTATGTCGGCGCGTCCGGCGTTGAATTGATTGGCCCCGGTGAAAGCGCCGGATCCTACCGCGAGATCGAAGTCACCGACGGCGAGAACAAGACCGTCAACTTCCGTTGATCCAGCAATAAAAGTCATAATACCAAGCAGCCCGGGCCTTGTGTCCGGGCTGTTTCAATGACAAAAGGCCGCACCTCTTTGCAGGGGATGGGCAAACAAGAACGCCGAACAGGGCGGCTAGGGGAAAAGATGATCGTCGTCGAGGACGTGCATAAGCATTTCGGCGGTTTTCATGCGGTGGACGGGGCATCGCTTGAAATCCAAATGGGCTCGATCACCGGCCTGATCGGGCCGAACGGGGCCGGAAAAACCACACTGTTCAACGTGATTGCGGGCGTTCTGCCACCAACCAGCGGCAGGGTGTTCATGGATGGTGAGGACATCACCGGCCTGCCGCCGCATGATCTGTTTCACAAAGGCTTGTTGCGGACCTTCCAGATCGCGCATGAGTTTTCGTCGATGAGCTGCCGCGAGAACCTGATGATGGTGCCCGGCGCGCAATCGGGTGAATCGCTGTGGAACACCTGGTTCGGGCGCAAGCGCATCGCAGATGAAGAGCGCGCCCTGGCAGCCCGCGCCGATGAGGTGCTGGAATTTCTGACCATTGAACACCTCGCCGATCACAAGGCCGGTCAGGTCTCGGGTGGGCAGAAGAAACTGCTGGAGCTTGGACGCACCATGATGGTCGACGCCAAGATCGTGTTTCTGGACGAAGTCGGCGCAGGTGTGAACCGCACCCTGCTGATGACCATCGCCGACACCATTCTGCGTCTGAACACGGAACGCGGCTATACCTTTGTGGTCATCGAGCACGACATGGATTTCATTGGCAAAATCTGCGACCCGGTCATCTGTATGGCCGAAGGCAAGGTTCTGGCCGAGGGAACTTTGGACGAGATCAAGGCCAATGAGCACGTGATCGAAGCCTATCTGGGCACCGGCCTGAAGAACAAAGACAAGCTGGAGGCCCAAACATGACCGCTGGAATGAGTGACAATCCCTACCAGGACGATAAGGGCAACAAGGATGCCTCGATCACCAACACGGCGGGCATTGGGACAATGACGCCGGCCCACCGTAAAAGCGGCGAAACGCATTCGGTCAAAGGTGGTCCGTTTCTGATTGGCGACACAATGACGGGCGGTTACGGCAAAGGGCCGGACATCCTGCACGATTGCACCATCGCCGTCGACAAAGGTGAGATCGCGGTGATCGTCGGCCCCAACGGTGCTGGTAAATCCACTGCCATGAAGGCCGTGTTCGGCATGCTGGACGTGCGTGCAGGCGCGGTGCGGCTGGATGGTGAGGATATCACCACCCTCACTCCGCAGGACCGGGTGATCCGGGGCATGGGCTTTGTTCCGCAAACGCAGAACATCTTCACTTCAATGACGGTCGAAGAGAACCTCGAAATGGGTGCCTTCATCCGCCGCGACGATTTCACAGAGACGATGGAACAGGTCTATGACCTCTTCCCTATTCTCCGCGACAAACGCAATCAGGCGGCCGGAGAGCTGTCGGGCGGTCAGCGCCAACAGGTCGCCGTGGGCCGCGCCTTGATGACCCAGCCCAAAGTGCTGATGTTGGACGAACCCACCGCCGGTGTTTCACCAATCGTGATGGATGAGCTTTTCGATCGGATCATCGAGGTCTCGCGCACCGGGTTGCCGATCCTGATGGTTGAGCAGAACGCTCGTCAGGCGTTGGAGATCGCAGATAAGGGATATGTGCTGGTTCAAGGGCGGAACGCCTATACCGGCACGGGCAAGGAACTGCTGGCCGATCCAGAGGTCCGTAAGAGTTTCTTGGGGGGGTGAGGATGTTCAAAACAGTTTCCGCATTATTTCTGAGCATTTTTCCCCAGACAGTTATGGCATTCATAGGGCCTGTGAGCGGTCTCGAGAAATATGATTGTGTGATTGTTGAAAGATGTGACGTTCAAAATCTCTGCCAATTAACACAGGAAAAAAGCGAACTGATCGTTACAACGACAGTCTTCATGGCACCAATAAACGAGCAGAATGGAAACAATCCATACGAACTTATTGACAGAGTGGAAGAAATCGCTTGGGTCGACTTTGCACGCTATTCAAGAGTGCCTGTTCCTCTCCCAATTTGGTTCAAATTCGATTTCGATTCAGGTGAACCAATGGAATTTAATTTAACTGATTGGCTCTCTGGCGAGCAGGTCTCACCATACGACGAACAGTCATATGCTTTTGTCTTCGAAGCGAATGCAAGCAACGACGATGAGGTTGTTGATCTTTGGGAGAACAGAAACTTTTGGTTCAGGCTGTATATAATGCGGAACAGCGCCGAAGCGCAGTTTGAAACAATCAAGATAATCTGTCCGGAGTATGGTGAGTAATATGGACTTCCTAAACGCCCTTGTGGCGCTCTCCAACTTCGTTCTTGTTCCCGCAATCGCCTATGGCAGCCAGTTGGCGCTGGGTGCGCTGGGGGTGACGCTGATCTATGGCATCCTGCGGTTCTCGAACTTTGCCCATGGCGACACGATGGCCTTTGGTGCGATGATCGCCGTGCTGGTCACATGGGGCCTGCAGGCCGCTGGTGTCAGTTTCGGGCCGTTACCGACTGCTCTGCTGGCCCTGCCCTTTGCCATTCTGGGCTGTATCGTTCTGGTTCTGATCACGGATCGGCTGGTTTACCGTTTCTACCGGGAACAAAAGGCCAAGCCGGTCATTCTGGTGATCGTCTCGATGGGTGTGATGTTCATCATGAACGGGCTGGTGCGGTTCATAATCGGGCCGGATGATCAAAGGTTCTCGGACGGTGAGCGGTTCATCGTTTCAGCGCGGGAATTCAAGGCGATGACCGGGCTGCGTGAGGGGCTGGCGATCAAGACCTCTCAGGGCATCACTGTGGTTGTGGCCGTTGTCGCCGTGGCACTTTTGTTCTGGTTTTTAAACAAAACCCGCACCGGCAAGTCGATGCGTGCGTATTCGGATAACGAGGATCTGGCGCTGCTGTCCGGCATCAACCCTGAACGTGTGGTGATGATCACCTGGATCCTTGTCGCGGCGCTGGCGACAACTGCGGGTGTGCTTTACGGGTTGGACAAGAGCTTTAAGCCCTTTGTCTATTTCCAGCTTCTGCTGCCGATCTTCGCTTCGGCCATCGTCGGCGGCCTCGGCAACCCGCTGGGCGCTATCGCGGGCGGGTTCATCATCGCGTTTTCCGAGGTGACGATCACCTATGCGTGGAAAAAGGTGCTGACCTATCTGGCACCGGAACATCTGGAGCCTTCGGGATTGGTCCAATTCCTATCCACCGATTACAAATTCGCGGTCAGCTTTGTTATCTTGCTTATCGTGCTTCTGTTTAAGCCCACAGGTCTGTTTAAGGGGAAAGCAGTATGACCGAGACTGTCAAAAATACGCTGCTTTTCGTGGTTGTTGGCGGCCTGATCCTGTTGACCGGATTCACGCAAAGTTGGAATTCGGCCATCCTAATCCTGAACATGGGGCTCATCTCGGCCATCATGGCGCTTGGGGTGAACCTGCAATGGGGTTTTGCGGGGCTCTTCAATGTCGGCGTCATGGGCTTTGTCGCGCTGGGCGGACTGGCGGTTGTGCTGGTTTCAACCCCGTCGACACCCGGCGCATGGTCCTCCGGAGGGTACGGGATCGTCCTTGCGCTGTTGCTGGGGGCTGCGACCGTTGTTGCGGCGGTTCTGGTGGCTACCAAGATGCCCAAGGGCCGGGTTCAGACGATTGCCATCGTCGCCATCCTGATCGCCGGGTTCTTTATCTACCGCGCGGTATTTGATCCCAGTGTTGCTGGTGTCGAAGCCATTGATCCAGCTGTCGCGGGCAACCTTGGCGGGTTGAACCTGCCGGTTCTGCTGGCCTGGCCAGCGGGTGGCCTGCTGGCCGCCGGGGCCGCATGGCTGATCGGCAAAACGGCCCTTGGCCTGCGCTCAGACTATCTGGCGATTGCCACGCTTGGGATTGCCGAGATCATCATTGCCATCATGAAAAACGAGGATTGGCTGGCCCGAGGCGTCAAGAATGTCTACGGCATCCCGCGCCCCTCGCCCGTGGTCGGCTATGAGGTTGAGCTGCAGCAGGATCCATCCTTCATTGCCCGAGCCGATTGGTTTGGGCTGGACCCTGTCATCGCCTCGACCCTGTCGGTCAAGCTGGGCTATTCCCTGCTGTTCATGGTTGTTCTTCTGATCCTGCTGTGGATGGCCCAGATGGCGCTGCGCAGCCCTTGGGGCCGCATGATGCGTGCCATCCGTGACAACGAGGTTGCAGCCGAGGCGATGGGTAAAGATGTCACCCGCCGCCATTTGCAAATCTTCGTTCTGGGCTCTGCCATCTGCGGTATCGCGGGCGCGATGATGACAACGCTGGACGGGCAGTTGACGCCGGGTACCTACAACCCTCTGCGCTTTACATTTCTGGTCTGGGTCATGGTGATCGTGGGCGGATCGGGCAACAACTTTGGTGCGGTGCTGGGCGCGTTCCTCATCTGGTTCCTGTGGGTCCAGGTCGAACCGATTGGGTTGTGGCTTATGAACCTGATCACGTCCGGAATGCCCGATGGCAGTGCGCTCAAGACGCATCTGATCGACAGCGCGGCCCATATGCGACTGTTCACGATGGGGTTGATTCTGCTGATTGTTCTTAGATTCAGCCCAAGAGGGTTGATCCCCGAGAAATAGGGCCACAGAACCTCCAATATATGGAACCGCGTCAAGAAATTGGTGCGGTTTCTTGCTTTTGAGTGAGGAACTTACTAGAGCAACTCATCGGCCTGACAAGTTTCACAGTCGTGTTCACCAAATATTTGCCTTTGTGCAGACTACTACCATTTGCCCGCAGGGAATAGAAAACACCGATGAAAACCACTCTTACAAAGACACTCATTCTGTTGCCGGTTCTTGCCTCTTTGACCGCATGTATTCCGTCACCAAAAGATCTGGAAACCACTCCGGTCAAAGTCCAGACCCCCAAGGGCGTGGTAACATGCCAGCTCTACCGGCAGAACCGCGTGGACTGGGACCGGGCAATCGACTTTCCGGCAACAAAAATGTCCGTCCCCGAGGCTGATGCATATTGCAGACAAGAAGGCCAACGCCGCCTGAAGTGACCGTTGTGAGGCCGGGCAATTAGCCCGGCCCGCCATTCAACGATTACGAAATAACCCGCCCAGAATGCCTCGGACGATCCTGCGCCCGGTTGTTCCCTTAAGCTCTTTAATGACGGCCTCGCTCATGGCGGTGGCAAAGGTGTCTTTCTTTCGCACGATCCGCGAAGAAGACCGCGATACTTTGCTACCTGAGTATCGGCGAGCCGTGGCAAATTCGCGTTCTGCAATCGATTGAGACTCAAGCTGTTCTTCTGCCTCGGCTGCGGCCTGTGCTGCGGCATCAGTCCGCGCCTGGAGCATCTCAAAGGCTGATCTGCGATCTATGCGGGTTTCGTATTTGCCTTTCATCGGAGATGCATTCATTACCGTTTGCCGTTCGGCAGCGGTAATCGGCCCCAACTGTGACCCAGGGGGACGGATCAAAGTGCGTTCGACGATGCCCGGAACCCCTTTCTTTTGCAGCATGGATGTAACCGCCTCGCCCACGCCAACCTCACGGATGGCGGCCTCTGTATCAAAGTTCGGATTCTCGCGGTAGGTTTCGGCCGCAAGGCGAAGGTTTTTCCTGTCTCGGGCAGTGAAGGCTCGCAAAGCATGCTGTACCCGGTTACCCAACTGACCCAGAATGTCTTCTGGGATGTCTGCCGGGTTTTGCGAGATGAAATAGACCCCTACGCCCTTTGATCGGATAAGGCGGGCGACCTGCTCGACCTTGTCCACAAGAACTTTGGGCGCGTCTTCGAACAACAGATGCGCTTCGTCAAAGAAAAATACCAGCTTGGGTTTGTCCGGATCGCCGACTTCGGGCAACTCTTCAAACAGTTCGCTCAGCAGCCATAACAGGAACGTCGCATACAGCCGAGGTGATCCCATCAACTTGTCAGAAGCCAGGATATTCACCATGCCATTCCCGTTGACATCGGTGCGCATAAGATCGGCCAGTTCCAGGGCAGGTTCGCCAAACAGATTGGTGCCCCCTTGATTTTCAAGAACCAACAACCGTCGCTGGATGGCACCGATCGAGGCGGTTGAGACATTCCCATAGCGCAGTGAAAGATTTGCTCTGTTCTCTCCAATCCAGACCAACAGGGCTTGCAGATCTTTCATATCCAACAGGGGCATACCTTCTTCATCGGCAACCCGAAATGCAATGTTTACAATGCCTTCTTGTGCTTCGCTCAGGTCCATCAGCCTGGACAACAACAAAGGTCCCATCTCGGATACTGTGGTTCGAACCGGATGGCCTTGCTGACCGAACAGATCCCAGAAAGTGACCGGGCAAGCGGCATATTCGTAATCCGTGAATCCGATGGTTTCGGCACGCTTCTGAAATGCCCCATGTAGCTTGTGACTTTCACTGCCCGCCAGCGCCAAACCAGACAGATCACCTTTGACGTCAGACAGAAACACCGGCACCCCGGCCTTGGAAAACCCCTCGGCCAGGATCTGAAGCGTCACGGTCTTGCCAGTGCCGGTCGCACCGGCGATCAGGCCGTGGCGGTTGGCGTATTTCAACGACAACGTCTGCGGTTGGCTGTAATCTGCGCCACCACCGCCAAGAAATATGTTCTCACTCATATGCTTAAGGCCCTGTTTCCTACCGATCTCCACCCAGCATACAAAGTTAACCTTTGGCTGCGATAGTTTTCTGGTTGTTCGTGTGTGAGAATTGCGCGGTCAACAAACTTCCTCCCTGTCGACTGGCCGCGCGTTCACGCGCGGCCCTTTTTCCACCATAGCTTCATAATTAAATTTTCAGGTTAGCAGTTGACCATCGCGCCGCCCTCTCGTAACGTCTGCTCATAATTAAGTCGGCCGGTCCGACGGGGAGAAAAATTCATGAAAGGGAGCCGCTCCACCGGCTCCCTTTTTTCTTGGCCACACGTATTGCCCACGGGGCCTCAGGCGAGATTCCGATCACTTCTGTCTTTTTACGCTGCATAATGCCTGACACTGCGCGCCAGTGGTGCTAGACCCAGCGAAAAGCCACATCAACAATCACGAGGCAATTATGTTCAGGACACCGATAAAGCTTGTTGCGGCAGCTTTTCTTTTCAACGGCGCCGCCCTGGCGCAAGAGACCACCGACACGACAGAACCTGCCACCGAATCCCCTACGACCGAGCAGGTGGACAATGGTCTCGACCTGGGGCAGCCGGTCGATGAAACCGTCAAGGTCGGACAGCGCTATGACAAAGAAAAATTCGGAGACTGGAGCCTGAACTGTTTGAAGATGAACGCGGGCAAAGATCTGTGTTCGCTGCTGCAGGTCATAAATGGCCCGCAAGATGTGCCTATGGCTGAGTTTTCCATGTTCCGCCTACCCGAAGGCGGTTCGGCTGTAGCCGGAGCAAATATCTTGGTTCCGCTTGAAACACTGTTGCAAGCGCAGCTGACCCTCTCAATCGACGGGGCGCCTGCCAAACGCTACAACTATTCGTTTTGTAACCCTGTTGGCTGTGTTGCCCAAATCGGCCTGACCCAAGGGGATATCGACGCAATGAAGCAGGGCAGCAAGGCGACTTTGACCATCGTTCCAGCGCCCGCGCCGGATCAGGTGATCGAACTTGACCTGTCTTTGTCCGGGTTTACTGCAGGTTACGACATTGTTGATGTCGCAACCAACTGAAGACTACATTTCGAGAAAGCCGTTTAACCCAGCGGCTTTCTCAAATCCGCTTCAAGGCAAGTACAGCGTTCAGACCTCCGAAAGCGAAAGCGTTGCTTAGCGCAACCTCGATTTTCGCTTCGCGTGCCTCGTTGGGCACAACGTCCAAAGCACATTCCGGATCAGGTTCTTCGTAGCCAATCGTCGGTGCAATCACCCCATCTCGCAGGGCCATGATACAGGCCAAAAGCTCTACCGCGCCGGTTCCGCCAATCAAGTGACCATGCATCGACTTTGTGGATGAGATCAAAAGTTCGTCCGCATGCGGGCCGAAAACGCCAGCTACAGCGGCACATTCCGTTTTGTCATTGGCCGCAGTACCTGTGCCATGGGCGTTGATATAACCCACCTGATTGGCATTCAGGCCAGCATCAGACAACGCCCCTGACATCGCACGGGCTGCGCCCTGCTTGCTGGGCATCACAATGTCTGATGCATCCGAGGTCATCGCGAAACCAGCAACTTCGCACAAAATTTCTGCCCCACGCGCCTTCGCGTGTTCGTATTCCTCGAACACGAAGATGCCCGCTCCCTCTCCTTGCACCATACCGTTTCGGTTGGCGCTAAAGGGACGACAGGCATCCTTGGACATCACCCGCAGCCCTTCCCAGGCCTTAACGCCACCAAAGCACAACATGGATTCTGAGCCGCCGGTGATCATCGCAGGGGCCGCCCCGCTGCGCACCATCTGAAAGGCTTGCGCCATCGCATGGTTCGATGAGGCACAGGCAGTCGATACGGTAAAGCTGGGACCTTTGAGGTTATGTTCCATCGATACGTGGCTTGCCGCCGCGTTGTTCATAAGTTTAGGAACAACAAATGGATGAACCCTGTTCTTCCCGTCCTCATAGACTGAACGGTAATTGTCGTCCCAGGTCGAAACGCCACCACCTGCTGTTCCCAGAACCACGCCAGATCGTGCAGCCAACTCACCGTGGAATTCGATCCCGGACTGATCTATGGCCTCTTTGGCCGCGGTCAGGGTAAACTGTGTAAACCTGTCATACAGAGTCATCTGTTGGCGGTTGAACCGACCCTCGGCTTCGAACCCCCGGACCTGCCCACCGATCTTGATCGCCAACCTGTCGACATCTCGAAATTCAAGTTCCGAAATGCCACAACGGCCTTCCCGCATCGCCTCAAGCGTATCTGGAACTGAATGACCAAGCGAATTGATCGTGCCTGCCCCGGTTATTACTACCCGTTTCATTTGCTTGGGTCAGACCTTTTCTGCCACAAGCTTTTCGATCCCAGCAATGATCGCGGCGACATTTGAGATGTCAAAGTCACTGGCCGTTGGTTCATTGGCATTGAACGGAACGGTAATGTCGAACTCTTCTTCGATGGCAAAGATACTCTCGACCAGCCCCAGGCTGTCGATCCCCAGATCTTCGAGCGTACTTTCGGGCGTCACATCCGAAGGCTCCAACACGGCTTGTTCGGCAATGATGGCAATGACGCGGTCGGTGATGCTCATATCGATCCTCTGATTATCACGTTGAATGTGATTTAATCGCTCGGAGGCTGTTTGGAAACAGCCTTTTTCAACGCCTCCACGTCACGAAGCATCCGCGGCAATCTGCGCTGCGCCTTATAGACATCAGTAAAGGTTTCCATCTTCACAGCCGGGTAGCCCATCAACACACGACCGGCAGGTACGTTTGACAGGATTTTGGTACCACCGCCGACAATCACCCGGTCGCCAACGAAAATATTGTCCGAGACGCCTGATTGCCCACCCAGAACCACGTTATTGCCAAGCTCAACCGAACCGGAAATACCAGACTGACCACACAGCAGACAGTCATTACCAACGCGCGTGTTGTGGCCGATATGGACCTGATTATCCAGTTTTGTGCCATTCCCGATGCGAGTATTACGAATGGTCCCGTTGTCGATCGTGCAATTCGCACCGATCTCGACATCGTCGCCAATTTCCACAGAACCAAGCGAATGAATGCGCAGCCAGCTTTGCGCGCTGGCGTCTCCTGCATCCCCCAAGGTCTTGCGCGCGTTCTCTACCCCCGATACTTCGGGCGTAACAAAACTGAACCCGTCACTACCGATCCTTGCCCCTGGTTGCGCGATAAAACGATCCCCGATCTGCACACGGGCACCAATGCTGACCATTTCGCGCAGAACGGCGTCTTCGCCCAACACAGCATCCATGCCTATGACGCAATGCGGTCCGATATTCGCCCCTCTGCCGACCCGGGCCCGTGCACCAATGACTGCCAGAGGGCCGATTGAGACCCCATCTGCCACATCCGCAGTTTGGTCGATGACTGCCGAAGGGTGAACCCCGGACCCAAAGCCCTGCCCTTTATCCAGCATGGAGGTGATCCCGGCCATCGCCATGCGCGGTCGTCGAACGAATATTGCTGCCTTAAGTCCCAACGCCTGCCAGTCAGCACCTTCCCAAAGGATGGCGACCTGCGCCGAACCCGATCCCAGATCCTCGGCATATTTCGGCGACATCGCCATCGCCAGATCAGTGGCAGTTGCATCCGACGGTTCAGCAGCAGCATGTACGACCAAGCTGGCGTCGCCCTGGAACTCAGCGTCAAGGGCATCTGCGATTTGTTGAACTGTATATTTCATGTGGGGCTTCCCGGAACTAGGACCTGCCCCCGGTGATTACCCCTGAACGTCCGGCAGGACCACCCCTGCTTTCTGCAGAGCATTCCAGATTTTCTGATCACGGCCATAGACGTCGCGTCGGTACTGTACCTCACCTTTCGGGCCAATAAAGGCAGTGCGGTAAATCAAGTGGACAGGAACATGCTGCTCAAGCTTCACTGTGGTCTCTTTTCCAGTCGCGAGAATCCGATGGAAAAATGCCTTTGGGTTTTCTTCTTGCTTCGCCAACAGTGCGTAAGCGAATTCGAAAGGCTGAGCCAATCTGATACAACCATGCGAGAAGGCACGAGATTCCCGAGCAAACAAACTTTTCTGCGGTGTATCATGCAGATAGATGTTGTGCTTGTTGGGGAACATGAACTTCACCAGCCCCAGGGCATTGCTTTTGCTGGGCGGTTGGCGCATCGCAAAAGGAAAGTTGCTTGCGGTGAACTGGGTGAAATCTACTGCCCCGCGATTGACCTGGCGACCACTGCGATCGGTAATCTGAATATGCCCAACGGCATTTGGGTTGGACTGCAGCTGCGGCAGGTATTCCTTGGTGATGATCGAGCGTGGGACATACCAGCTGGGGTTAATGACCATATGCTCCATCTTGTCCGAAAACTCAGGGCTGCGACGATCATGGGTGTTCTTGCCGATCACGGCGCGGGTTTCAAAGGTAATAAAGCCGTCATCAACAATCTTGGCTGAGAAATCAGCCTGATTGACCAGAATGTGGCGTTCACCGCGCTCGCGCGGCAACCAGCGCTCACGCTCCAGCGCGACATAGACGGCCTTCAGACGATCCGAAGCAGTGCGGTTCAGCTCAGTAATTGTGCCCGGCCCCGCGACGCCATCTGCGGCAAGACCATGTGCGATCTGAAACCGCTGAACGCCTGCCAGCAAGGCATCGTCAAAAACAGGGCTGGCTGTTGGGTTCATAAAACCCATTTCAACCAGTCGGTTACGCATCGCTATTACGGCGGGTCCCGTATCTCCCAGTTCGAGCTTAGCCTGCGGAACAGTAGTTCCCCAACCGCCTTGGCGAACCAATTCTTCCAGCGCAAGTTTCTGCTTCATCAAAGCCCGATACTGGGTCGAGCTTGGCGCCAACTGATCGAAATAGGCTGCATCCTCCGAGGTCGTCAGTCCACGCAGATGCCCTGCTGTCGAGGTCGGCTCGACCTTCCTGACCAATCCATCGTCTATATCGGATGGTCGTAAAAGGCCTGTCCTCATGTCTTGTGCATAGGCCGCAAAAACGCGCGTCAGCTCGACCTCAATCGCCCCAAGCTCACGCGCTGATTTTGCTGATTGAAGCCGGTCAACCAAGCCCTGCGCATCATAGGCGTTCGCGGGTAGCCCGTGTAATTCGACCGCAGAAAGCCCCTCAATCAACCGTTGACGACGTTCAGCATGTGCAGCCGTGTCGCCAATCCAAACAGGCACGAATCCTCTTTCACGGTAGAAATCGGCAATCTCAGACCCGGAAGGTGCAAATTCGGCAACCGCCATCTGGAATGCGGTGTCAGGCTTGGCCTCAGTGTTCGCCATCGCCGAAGTCGTTAGAAAACATGCGGCCAAAGCAATACCGGTGCTTGCACGAAGAACAGAGAACATTTGGAGCCCTTGAATTTTCAATATAATACGCCGTTTCAGGCAATGCCGAACAATTATGGTTTTGCTTGAAACCCATTGTCTATTCACAAATGCATCAATTTCGTGCTTATACCCAAGCGTGATGCTTGTTTGCATCGGACAGATTTCCGCGACGGCCTAAGACGTTGGATCTTTGCCATTTTGCACCACCTGCGCAAAAAACTGCCGAAAATTCCCCCTTGAAAAGATGAATTTGAAAGACTTCTTGGCCGCCCTTCACGACTGTGTCATAAATCCCTCATCTGGGATGGGAATAAATTAATACAGCGCGCGTAACATCGTGTGCAGGCAGGAACAGTACGGGACGAAACACAAAATGACGACGAGCAGTTCCTCGGGTTTGACCCGGCGTGCTTTATTGGGCGCATTCGCAGCTACAGCAGTTGTAGCAACTCCAACCTACTCCAATGCAGCAGGATTCCTTCGTGGCGGTGGTGATATTCGCCGTATTCGCATGTATTCCGGACGCACTGGCGAGCGGATCGATATGATCTATTGGGTTGACGGTAAATACATCAAAGACGCGGTCAAAGAAGTGAACCACTTCATGCGCGATTGGCGCACCGACCAGGCCAAGGATATGGACCTCCGCACGATCGACATCATGGCGGCGTCGCATAATCTGTTGGATGTCAACGAACCCTATATGCTGCTGTCGGGCTATCGCTCGCCGCAGACCAACGCGATGCTGCGGTCACGGTCGCGCCGTGTTGCCAAGAATTCGTTGCACATGAAAGGCCAGGCAGCCGACCTCCGCCTGTCATCTCGTTCGGTCTCGCAAATGGCCAAAGCGGCGATGTCTTGCCGTGCTGGTGGTGTTGGCAAATACCACCGCTCGAACTTCGTGCATATGGATTGCGGTGTGGTAAGAAGCTGGGGGGGTTGATCCGCCCCGCCTGTCGTCAAGAGAACTTTGTCGGTCACCTAACCGTTTGAATGAGCAGATTTATCTGCCATTGTGGAGGTGCCTATTCTACTCAGGCAGCCTCATAAACCCTGCGCAAACCGGCTGTCGCAGGTGATTTTCAATACGAGCCCAAATATTCAAGAAATGGCGCACCTGAGAGGATTCGAACCTCTGGCCTCTGCCTTCGGAGGGCAGCGCTCTATCCAGCTGAGCTACAGGTGCCTGAGCCGTTAGCTAACCTTGTTCCGGTCCGGGTGCAACTGAAAATCGACCCGGATCAAACAGGTTTCACGCGAACAGATCATGCGCAAGTTCAAGCGCTTCGATCAAGGTATCGACCTCATCTTTCGAGTTATAGAGACCAAAACTGGCGCGGCATGTCGCGGTGACTCCGAGGAAATCCATCAATGGTCCAGCACAATGGTGCCCGGCCCGAACAGCGACGCCCTTTTTATCCAAAATCGTCGAAATGTCATGTGCGTGGCCTGCACCGTCCAAAGTGAAGCTAAAGATCGCCGCTTTGTCCGGCCGTGTCCCCTGAAGCTGAATCCAGTTCAGCCCTGCAAACCTCTGCATCGCATAGTCTCGGATCTCGGCCTCATGAGCAGCAACGTTGTCCATCCCCAAATCCATCAGATAGTCCAGAGCGACGCCC
Source organism: Ruegeria sp. CDSA241 (assembly GCF_059611265.1). NCBI lineage: Bacteria > Pseudomonadati > Pseudomonadota > Alphaproteobacteria > Rhodobacterales > Roseobacteraceae > Ruegeria > Ruegeria sp. CDSA241. The sequence goes on along the minus strand of NZ_JBXWPF010000002.1, from coordinate 12,768 downwards.
AGTCCGATGGTTTGCACGATACCAGGAGTTCCCGCCTCGAATTTCATCGGTGGATCATTGTAGATCACCTGATCCTTGCTGACCTCTTTGATCATGTCACCGCCACCGATAAACGGGCGCATTTCGGCCATTCGGTCAGATTTGATGTAAATCGCTCCCGATCCTGATGGGCCATAAAGCTTATGCCCGGTGATGGCGTAGAAATCGCAGCCGATATCCTGGACATCGACCGGCATATGCACGGCGCCTTGACTGCCATCCACCAGCACCGGGACGCCTTTGGCATGGGCGCCTTCGGTGATTGCTTTGACATCCACAACCGTGCCCAACACGTTCGAACAATGGGTCACCGCGACCAGCTTGGTTTTTGGACCGATGGCATCAATGACAGCTTGCGGATCAAGCCCACCATCCGCATCCACATCCACCCATTTCAACACCACTCCCTGACGCTCGCGCAGGAAATGCCAGGGTACGATGTTTGCATGATGCTCCATCACACTCAGGACGATCTCGTCCCCGGCCTGAAGACGCGGCATCGCCCAGCCATAGGCGACCAGATTGATGCCTTCAGTCGTGCCCGAGTTCAGAACAATTTCATCTTCATCCGTTACGCCCAGAAATCGGGCAATAGTTCCACGAACGGATTCGTATTTCTCGGTCGCCAGATTGGACAGATAGTGCAGCCCGCGATGCACATTTGCATATTCTTCGGTATAAGCCCGCGTCACAGCGTCAATGACAACCTGTGGCTTCTGAGCTGATGCTCCATTGTCCAGATAGGTCAGCGGCTTGCCGTTTACCTCTCGGGACAGGATCGGAAAGTCAGCGCGAATTTTCTGCAGATCGAACATCGTATTTTTCTTCCCTAGACCGGGCCGCTGGGTGTGAACATGAGGACAAATGAGATTGAAATCAGTGCGGATAACAGAATGACCCCAAAAGATTTCAGCATCGAGTTGAACTTATGAGCTTCATTCAGGAAATGCATTGAGACGTAAAGGCTGACAAGTGCGGTCGCCAGCAAAAACATGACCATCATAAATGGAACAACCATCGAAACGATCAGCGTCACCGACATCGCTGCGATCTGAAGGAATTGCAGCCAGATCGTCAGGATCAGGATATCTTTGAATGTCGCAACGCCCCCGATAGTACGACCAACAAAAAGAAGAGCCACCACGCTGAGCAGCATCGCGCCTGACGAACGCAGAAGGTTCAGAATAACAGGATCAGAAACGGGAAGCGGTTCACCCTGGGGGACAGGGACCATCTGTTCGATACCAATTTGGATGGCACCGTTCAGAACGACAGCCAGAAAGAATGCCAGCCAGACAACTTCACGCCCGGGACGCAGATCCAGCAACCGTCTTGCCGCTTCGGCAGGGTTGGTCAGGGTCAGAACAGCAATCTGACTCAGCACGGCCGGATTCATTCCGCATACCTTTGCGCTTGCCTAAGGCCCGAAAACCAGAACCACAGGAATACGACGAACCAAACCAACCCGACAGTGGTCATGGTTGTCCCCGGACCAATAAAACCAGCGACAAGGCCGTTCAGCAAAATCAACGGCGTCGAAGATAGCAACGCCCAGAACAGAGCTAACCTTGCGCCATAGGCAGTCCCCTTTCCGCCGAACAGACGCGCCGCACCGTGGGACACGAAGGCCAGAAGGTAGAAGAACAGCGGCAAGATAATGACAGTTCCAAGCAAGGCACCGCCCAACAGCATGTTAAGCTCGAGATCTTCGAGATGCGCCTGTCGGGACAAACGTGGCAGTTGCGCAATGAATGCCACCACGCAGAACGCCATTACAAAGACCAAAGCGCGGTCCTCACGTTCGCCCAAATCCAAAAGCCGGCTTACAACCCGGCCTGGTCCACGGTATGTGGCCACTATATCCGACGTTACCGGCATCAGCTTCGCCGAGAAAGCCAGCCTTCAAGGCGGTCAACCATAGCCTCCGCAAGGCTTTCATCCTCGATCTCTTCCACAGCCTCGGCCAGGAACGACAAGGTCAGCAAATTTGTTGCCTCTTTGACGGGCACACCCCGAGACCGCAGGTAGAACAGAGCCGTTTCATCAAGCGCACCTGATGTCGAACCGTGCGAACAGACAACGTCATCGGCATAGATCTCAAGCTCGGGCTTGGCGAGGAACTGACTATCATCATCCAGTAGCAAAGACTGGCTGATCTGATACCCGTCTGTTTTCTGGGCGCCCTCTTTCACAAGGATCTTGCCCTGAAACACGCCGGTCGCGCCGTTCCGCAGCACCTTCTTGAACACCTGGCGGCTTTCGCAACCAACCGCGTCATGGGTGACGAATACCGTGTCGTCATGGTGAAAGTCGCCATCTCCGACGCAGGCACCGGCCACGTGCGCCACCGCATCATCGCCGGTCAATTCGATCACCTGTTCGTTCCGGGTCAGAACACCGTTCATGGTCAGGGTGAAGGATTTGTAGACCGAATTGGCACCCAACCGTGTAAACATATGCGTCGCCGCACGACGCTCGTGGTCACGACCCTGGGCCCGCACATGGTGCAGCGAGCCACCATCGGCAATGTCAATTTCCATACATTTGTTGAAACGCGATGCCGCCGGCCCGTTTTCGAGAATGGTAACCTCGGCGTCAGTTTCGACCCGCACTACGTGATGCAGGATCGCATCCGAATCCTCGGACGCATGGCGATAGATCAGGCTGATCGGTTTCGATGGCTTACCGGTCACATGGATGGCCACGCCGTCTGATGCAAATGCGGTGTTCAATGCGGCCAGCGGGCGCTGAACCGGGACTTGTCCATTTGCTTCAAGAACGCCGTACAAGTCTTTGGCCCAATGGATATCTTTGCAGCAAATATCTTCAAGCCGGTCGATCGAAACACCTTCGAGTGTCAGATCATCGGACTCTTCGGGATTGAACACTCCGTCAACGAAGACAATCTTCAAGCGGTCGAATTCATCGAACATTTGCGGCTCGTCCGACTCGAACAGCGCCGCATGCGCTGCATCAGCCGATACGAGCGTATCGGGTTGGGTGTATTTCCAGTACTCGTCGCGCCGGCTGGGCAAGCCCATTTGGCGCACACGGGCAATCGCGTCCTCGCGTGCAGCGCGAGTACATCCGGCATCGGGCAACGACAGGACGGCCAGCCGCTCCTCCGTCGCAGTCTGTTTTGCTTGGGGCAACGCCATCAGTTCACCTCGGCCAGAATGTCGGCATAACCGTTGTTTTCAACCTCAAGTGCCAACTCGGGACCGCCAGTTTTTACAATCCGCCCATCGGCCATGATATGCACGACATCAGGCTTGATGTGGTCCAGAAGGCGCTGATAATGCGTGATAACAAGGAAACCACGCGCTTCGTCGCGCAGCGCGTTCACGCCCTCGGCAACCAGTTTCATCGCGTCTACATCCAAACCGGAATCTGTCTCGTCCAGAATGCACATTTTGGGCTCGAGCATGGCCATTTGCAGTATTTCGTTGCGCTTTTTCTCACCGCCAGAAAAGCCAACATTCACAGGGCGCTTCAGCATATCCGCATCGATCTTTAACGATTTGGCCTTGGCGCGCACCTCTTTCAGGAAATCGGCTGCTGAAAGCTCTTCTTCCCCGCGGGCCTTGCGCTGTGAGTTCACAGCGGTGCGCAGAAAGGTCATGTTGCCAACGCCTGGGATTTCAACCGGATATTGGAACGCCAGGAAAACACCGGCTGCTGCGCGCTCTTCCGGTTCCATCTCGAACAGGTTCTCACCACCAAGGGTCGCCGAGCCTTCGGTCACTTCATACCCATCCCGACCGGACAGCACATAGCTGAGCGTCGATTTGCCCGAGCCATTTGGCCCCATGATCGCATGTACCTTGCCAGCCTCAACCTTCAGGTCGACACCTTTGAGGATTTGCTTGTCTTCTTCTTCAAGTTTGACGTGCAGGTTTTTGATTTCCAGCATGTTTATTTCCTTTGGCGTATCGCAAGAGGGTCATGCCCCCTGTATGTTCTGAATTCAGGGAAAGTCGGGATTAACCCACAGATCCTTCGAGACTGATGGCCACCAACTGCTGGGCCTCCATCGCAAATTCCATTGGCAGTGCCTGTAGCACGTCCTTGCAGAACCCGTTGACAACAAGGGCCACGGCCTCTTCCTCGTCCATTCCGCGCTGACGGCAATAGAACAGCTGATCATCATCGACCTTCGACGTCGTCGCTTCATGCTCGACGCGCGATGAGTTGTTCTTGACCTCGATATAGGGCACCGTATGCGCCCCGCATTTGTCGCCGATCAGCAAGCTGTCACACTGGGTGTAATTGCGGCTGTCCTTGGCTTTCGGATGCATCGAGACCAACCCGCGATAGGTGTTCTGCGCCTTGCCCGCGCTGATCCCTTTCGAAACGATCCGAGACTTGGTGTTCTTGCCGAGGTGGATCATCTTGGTGCCAGTGTCGGCCTGCTGATAGTTATTGGCAATCGCGATCGAATAGAACTCACCTTGGCTTTCATTGCCGCGCAGGATGCAGGACGGGTATTTCCATGTCACGGCAGAGCCGGTCTCCACCTGCGTCCACATCACCTTGGACCGGTCGCCGCGGCAATCCGCGCGCTTGGTCACAAAGTTATAGATGCCGCCCTTGCCATTCTCATCCCCGGGGTACCAGTTCTGAACGGTCGAGTATTTTACCTCGGCATCTTCCTCGATGATGATTTCGACTACGGCAGCATGCAGCTGCGCAGTGTCGCGCTGAGGCGCAGTACAGCCTTCCAAGTAGCTGACATAGCTGCCTTTATCGGCGATGATCAGGGTGCGTTCAAACTGACCGGTGTTCTCCGCATTGATGCGGAAATAGGTGCTCAGCTCCATCGGGCAGCGTACGCCCGGCGGGATGTAGACAAATGACCCGTCCGAGAACACGGCCGAGTTCAGCGTGGCATAGAAATTATCGGATACCGGAACCACAGTGCCCAGGTATTTCTTGACCAGCTCGGGGTGTTCCCTGATCGCTTCAGAAATCGAACAGAAGATCACACCTGCCTTTTTCAGTTCGGCCTGAAAAGTTGTGCCAACGGACACCGAGTCGAACACCGCATCCACGGCCACCTTGCGGCCCTCAGCAGGCATATCCTCGGCGCCTTCGACGCCAGCCAGAATCATCTGTTCTTTCAGCGGGATACCGAGCTTTTCGTAAGTGGCCAGCAGCTTCGGATCCACCTCATCCAGCGATTTCGGCTTTACCTCCATCGATTTCGGGCGGGCATAATAATACTGGTTCTGAAAGTCGATTTCGGGATAGCTGACCATCGCCCATTTCGGCTCTTCCATCTTGGTCCAGCGTTCGAACGCGGCCAGACGCCATTCGGTCATCCATTCCGGTTCTTCATTCTTGTCCGAGATCAGACGGACGATATCGGGGTTCACGCCTTTTGGGGCGTATTCCATCTCGATATCGGTGTTCCAGCCGTATTTATAGGTTCCGGCCTCGCGCACCGCATCAACGGTTTCCTGATCGACACCTTCTTTTACCTGAGTCTGGTCCAAAGCGGCCATGACTTATCCTCCGTCAGATCACGCGGCACGCGCGCGATGCTTTTTCTCTTTTTCCAGCCACGTATCCGCGAAACGCAGCACATCATCTTCTGTCGTCCAAGGACCGAGCGATACCCGAATTGCGCTGGCTGCCGTTACCTCGTCATATCCCATTGCCGACAGAACTCGGCTGGTCTTTACCTTGCCACTTGAACAGGCCGAACCTGCGCTGATCGCAAATCCAGCCAGATCCATCTGCATAACTTGCGTCTCCCCTTTCCATCCGGGAGTTGCAAAACACAAAGTGTTGGGGAGTCGCTCCTGATCTTTCCCGACAAAAATAGTCGCTTTCGATCCGGCCTCAAGAGCGTTCTCTAGAATATTTCTAAATTTAGCAACATTTTCCCAAACACCGTTAGCCAGATCTTTCACTGCGGCCTCGGCAGCGGCACCAAAACCCGCGATTCCAACAACGTTTTCCGTCCCGGAGCGCCGGCCCATTTCCTGCCCGCCACCAACCGCAAGCGGGTTGATGTCCAGCCCTTGTTTTAGGATCAGAGCACCAACACCCTTAGGACCGCCGATTTTATGCGCCGAAAGAACCGCCATATCCGCATCGCTCCAGGCGAAGGAAAAGGGGATACGGCCAACAGCCTGTGTAATATCCAGCAACAACCAATCGGCGCGCCGTGCGCCATAGGGCCACTGACCTTCGACCTTTTTCGGTGGCAAGGTAACGATACCTGTTTCCGAATTCGCCAACCCCATTGCTAAGATGTGACCAGGTCCGAACGGGCGTTCGTTGCAGTTCGATAGATCAAGATGCGACCAAAGCGCGTCATGCGCCGTTGCATCGACGAACACATCGCAATTATTCGGTCTATTCTGCAGGACCCGAGCCGCTTCGGTCGCACCAGAGGTGAAAATAACTTCCTGCGGTCGGCACCCGACAGCTTCGGCCACCTGCGCCCGTGCACGCTCGACCATGGCCTTTGCCGCTCGTCCTTCAGCGTGAACCGAGGAAGGGTTACCGATCTGATCCATTGACGTGATCATCGCATCGCGCGCTTCGGGGCGAATTGGCGTTGTGGCGTTATGATCCAGATAAACACGATTCATGGATGCACCTTTTGGCAGCCAAAGGGACTTGGACAAAGCAAATTCATCTTACTCGTCCACGACCGCAAACAGATTAGGAACAGCCGGACAGGGCGCCAAGTCGTTCCTGATCACATCAGAAAGCCGCGTTTGATGCAGAAACACATAAACATGGGCACTCAGCCCTTCCCACAATCGGTTGGTCAGCGATTGCGCACGACTGCCCGATGAGGCCCCCGAAGCCCCTGCCCCTTTTTTCAACGCGTCTACAGTTTCGTCGACGGCGGACAGAATTTCGACTACACGGATTTCCGACGCAGGGCGCGCCAACCGATAACCTCCGCCCGGACCGCGCACTGACGAGACAAGCTCGGCCCGGCGCAGCTTTACGAACAGCTGTTCAAGATAAGGCAACGAGATGTCCTGCCGTTCGGAAATTTCGCTCAGCGTTACCAGTCCGTCAGAAGACTGAAGAGCGATATCAGCCAAGGCCACCATCGCGTAACGACCCTTGGTCGAAAGCTTCATTCTCATTCCCTTATGGCAGTTAACGCGCGAAATCATTGACGCCGCCGCTGCCAGTGCGTATCTCCGACTGACAGCGCCCTTGCGCCGACTATCACAATTAGAACCGTTCTAAGGTGTCCGACGATTATCGTCAAGTATTTCCGGACACCCAGAAGAAAAAGACAGGACCTATGCACACATGCCCGAGGTGATTTTTCCCGGACCCGAAGGCCGCCTGGAAGGCCGCTACCACCCGCAAAAGGAAAAAGACGCACCGATCGCCATCGTGTTGCACCCGCATCCTCAATTTGGCGGGACCATGAACAACAAGGTGGTCTATAATCTGCACTATGCGTTCTACAACATGGGTTTCACTGTCTTGCGGTTCAACTTCCGCGGTGTTGGCCGCAGCCAGGGGGAATATGACCAGGGCGTAGGCGAGCTGAGTGATGCGGCATCGGCACTGGACTACCTGCAGTCGATGAACAACAATTCGAAACACTGCTGGGTCGCAGGGTTCTCGTTCGGAGCCTGGATCGGGATGCAACTGCTTATGCGCCGCCCTGAGATTACCGGTTTCATCAGCGTTTCTCCGCCAGCCAACATGTATGATTTCTCGTTCCTAGCGCCCTGCCCCTCTTCGGGTCTGATTATCAACGGATCCTCTGATCGGGTGGCCCCGCCTGCAGACACCACTGCATTGGTTAACAAGCTGCATGAACAGAAGGGCATCACAATCACCCATAACGAAGTAGAGGGTGCTGACCACTTCTTTCAGGATCGCCACATGGATACGCTGATCACTGACGTAAGTGACTATGTGAAACGGCGGCTGACAGAGAACACGCGCTAATGTCCGACACGATCATCAGGCTTGCTTCCAAGCTGGCCGAAGACACAATGAAAGTGATGGACGAAACCGGAAACGACCGCTTCTTCATGGAAGTTGGCGAAGTGATCGGGGCGTCCTCACAAACATTGGAAGAAGCATTCCTGACCGAGATCCGTGTCCGGATGGCCGAACGTAAGGCCCGCAAGTTTGTCGTCGAGAAATTGACCGAACATCGGTCAAAACTGAAAGCTATAGAAAAACAATGACGCAAAGATTGTCCGCGCAAATCGACTTCCTTAAACGCGCGGACAGGCTGAAATCTGTCAATCGCGCCAACGCCTTGTTGGATCAGTCCCGCCCAGAGAACGCGGCAGAGCATAGTTGGCAACTGGCGCTTTGGGCCCTGGTTTTGGAACCGCTTGCCGGGTCAGGCGTAAATATCGACCGGGTGATCAAAATGCTACTGCTGCATGATCTGGTCGAAATCATCGTAGGCGATCACCCAATTCACTTGAAAACAGATTGGAAAGCACTGGAATTGGCGGAACAAACAGCTGCTGAAGAGCTGTTTGGCATGCTGCCTGCGGATCAGGCCACGACGTTTCTTGCTCTTTGGCAAGAATTCGAAGCCGACGCCACGCCGGACGCGAAATTCGCCAAGATTCTGGATCGGTCGCAACCGATGTTTCAGGTGCTGTGTGCAGAACGGCCAAACCCAGAGCATTTAGCTGTCGTGAATGACAACCTAAAACGTGGTCGCGCTGCCTATCTGCAACAAGCTTTCCCGGACGCATATAATCTTGCCCAAGCGCTGCTGAATGGAGGCAAACTCGAAACCTCCGAGCTTTCTTTGCGTTTGGGTTTCTTGTCCGAAACTGACCAACTCAAATCGGTTCAGCGCGCATCTCGTCTGCTCTATGATGGCCGGTTTGAGAATTCAGCCGAACATTCCTGGCACATCATGCTTTTTGCCTGGGTCCTGTCCGAATATGCAGCCCCTTCCGTTTCTGTAAACCGCGCCCTCAGGATGCTTTTGCTGCACGACATTGTTGAAATTGGCGCCGGTGATCACCCAATTCATGGGCAGGTCGACCACGCGGCACAAGCCGCCGAGGAACTTGCTGCGGCGCAAAGGTTGTTTGGAATGCTCCCAGAGGTTCAAAATCAAGAATTCATGTCGATCTGGCAGGAGTTTGAACAGGCCGAAAGCCCCGATGCCTGTTTCGCCAAAGCGATTGATCGCTTCCAAACCCCGGTTGGCAACCTCGAGACAGGAGGCGGTACCTGGATTGATTACAACGTCACATACGAACAAATCCACAGCCGTGTCGGCACGGTGATTATTCCCGGTGCACCAGCTCTGTGGGCATGGCTGGATCCGTTGCTTCGGGGTTACTTTTCTGAGACTGCAGAAAGCTGAAAACACAGCGGAAAAAGGAGCATAACACCCCTTTTTCCTGTATTCGGCAGTCGCTTAAACCGATGCACCAATCAATCGCTCAACATTTCGGGCTGCTTTTGTTTCGACGGACCCCCCGCCAGCAAGCCACCCAAGCGCAACAATAAGTGCCGAAAGAGCGATGACGTATTTTGCAAATTTCGTCATGGCGATACTCATAAAAAAACACGATAAAACGCGGACAAAGTATCACATTGCCGAAAATCCACATAGTCGGGTAATCCTGACCCCTGATGGATGCCAGTAAACTCCTGCTATCGCTTGCGGGTATCGGTCATTTCGTGCTCAACCCAATGCAACCTTATTGAATGCGAGACCCCCGTGCCCAAAGCATATCTTCTACTGCTGTTGGCAGTTGTTGCCGAAACGATTGGTACAACTGCACTTCAGGCCAGCCAGCAATTCAGCCGGTTCTGGCCGTCAGTGCTTGTGGTTGTTGGCTATGGAATTGCCTTTTATCTGATGGCCCTCACGCTCAAATACATGCCGGTTGGTATCGTCTATGCGATCTGGTCCGGTCTTGGAATCGTGCTGATTGCCATCATCGGTTTCATTGTCTTTGGTCAGAGGTTGGATTTACCCGGGATAGCTGGACTCAGCATGATTTTGGGTGGAATACTAATCATACACCTCTTTTCCGGTACAGCAGGACACTGACGATCGGTTAGGGCTGGCATATTTCGCCGAGCCGCGTTATGCGCGCGTCAACTTCCCGTTCAAAGGCTGACCTCTCATGGACCTGCGCAATATCGCAATCATCGCTCACGTGGACCACGGCAAAACAACGCTGGTCGATGAGCTGCTAAAACAATCCGGTGCGTTCCGGGAAAATCAGGCTGTCGCAGAACGCGCCATGGACAGCAATGACCTCGAGCGTGAGCGTGGTATCACCATCCTTGCAAAGGCCACTTCGGTGGAGTGGAAAGGCACGCGGATCAATATTGTCGACACGCCGGGCCACGCCGATTTCGGCGGCGAGGTTGAACGCATCCTCAGCATGGTCGACGGCGTTGTCCTGCTGGTCGATGCTGCCGAAGGTCCAATGCCGCAGACCAAATTCGTGACCTCCAAGGCGCTGGCGCTGGGTCTGCGTCCGATTGTGGTGCTGAACAAAGTCGACAAACCCGACGCCGAACCAGACCGTGCGCTGGACGAATGCTTTGATCTGTTCGCAAACCTCGGTGCGGATGACAATCAGCTTGATTTCCCTTCAATGTACGCCTCAGGCCGGTCGGGCTGGGCAGATATGGAGCTGGAAGGACCCCGCAAGGATCTGTCAGCACTGTTCGACCTGATCGTTGACCACGTCCCTGCTCCCAAACAGATCGAACGCAAGGACGAACCCTTCCGGATGCTTGCCACGACACTGGGCAGCGACCCGTTCATCGGCCGCATTCTGACTGGCCGTGTCGAAAGTGGTACGCTCAAGGCAGGTGACACCCTTAAGGCGCTCAGCCGGGACGGAACACTTATCGAGAACTTTCGCGCCTCAAAAATCCTGGCTTTCCGCGGTTTGGGGCAGCAACCCATTGATGTGGCCGAGGCGGGCGATATCGTCACCATCGCAGGTATGAGCAAAGCGACCGTGGCAGATTCGCTTGTTGCCCCACAAGTCGAAGACGCTCTGCCTGCGCAGCCGATCGACCCGCCGACCATCACAGTGACCTTTGGTATCAACGATTCGCCCCTTGCCGGCCGAGACGGTAAAAAGGTTCAGTCCCGTGTCATTCGCGACCGTTTGATGAAAGAAGCAGAATCAAACGTCGCCATTCGCATTACCGACACTCCGGGCGGTGAGGCCTTCGAAGTTGCGGGACGCGGCGAATTGCAGATGGGTGTTCTGATCGAAAACATGCGCCGCGAAGGGTTCGAGCTGAGTATCTCTCGCCCACAGGTCCTGTTCCGCGAAGAAGACGGTCAGCGCCTGGAGCCCATCGAAGAAGTCACCATTGACGTGGACGACGAGTATTCCGGCTCGGTCATTGAAAAGATAACAGGTGTCCGCAAAGGTGAACTGGCCGAGATGCGGCCTGCTGGTACAGGCAAAACCCGCATCATCGCCCATGTGCCGTCACGCGGGTTGATCGGTTATCACGGTGAATTCCTGACAGATACACGCGGTACTGGCGTTTTGAACCGTGTGTTCCACGACTGGGCACCGCATAAAGGACAAATTCCGGGCCGCCGCGCAGGCGTTCTGATCTCGATGGAGAACGGACAAGCAGTTGCCTATGCCCTTTGGAACCTCGAAGAGCGTGGCCGCATGTTTGTTGGCCCTCAGACCGATGTATATCAGGGTATGGTTATCGGCGAGCATTCGCGCGACAACGATCTTGAGGTTAACCCGCTGAAGGGGAAAAAGCTGACCAACGTCCGGGCCAGCGGATCGGATGACGCTGTGCGCCTGACACCCCATATTCAGTTCTCGTTGGAAGAGGCGATCGCCTATATCGACGATGACGAACTTGTCGAAGTGACCCCGAACGCAATCCGTCTGCGCAAACGCTTTCTGGATCCGCACGAGCGCAAGCGTATGGCAAGATCTGCCTGATCATTGCAGTGATGCAGTTCACAGATTGGAAACAATAACACAATCGTGACATATTTGCGCACACGCGTATTAAGGCCCATCCTGGAAGGCTCGCTCTCAAAGCGGGCCTTCTTTTTGTTTTACCTACACTTTCCTCTTTAAGTTGTTTCACTTTTAACATTCACAATTTTAGGAAACTTGTAATTCTGGCTCAAAAGGGATGTATTTGTGTCCAAAGTATGGCACCTGTTTGCCTGCCAAGTTTTGAGTAATGAGTATCAAGGAGTAGCGCCATGCGCATTAAGTCTCGCTTACTTTCAATAGTATTTGTTTCAGCAACATTCCCAGTTATTTCAGCTGTATCCGCTTCAGCTTCCGACATGTGTACAATACGAACAGCCAAACAGTCGGTATCGACTGAAACGCTTTGTGCATGTTCTGTTGTAGACGCCCGGATGCTGCGCTATTTGCAGCGACGCTCAGATTTCGAGGACATCTTGTCCCGTACATTGGAGAGTTGCCCAGCTTTTGCAGCAGTTCTGACTGACTTTCCAACCGCATCTATTCTCGGAAATGAGCAACGATCAGGAGACGGCGCTGCTGATGAAAATGGCGGTGGTGGTTCCGGCGGCGGCGGTGGTACCGGCGGCGGCGGTGGCGGCGGCGGTGATACCCGCGGCGGCGGTGGCGGCAATGGTGACGGCAACGATGATGACGACGGTGGTGACGGCGGCGACGGTGGTGACGGCGGCGAAGGTGGCGACGGCGGCGAAGGTGGCGACGGCGGCGAAGGTGGCGACGGCGGCGAAGGTGGCGACGG